>JAPLFE010000134.1 GCA_026390855.1 Chlorobiales bacterium
ATAGCAAGCTTTCTAAAGAGACTCTTCATGATATTGTTTATAGCAGGTTCAGAAAGCTTGGCCAGTGGATAGGCAAACAAGAAGGGCGAGATAGGGAGATTGCTGAACAGTTCTGCGATATAGGTGTTCAAGGGGCGAAATCCGGTATTAAAGTCAGCGAAATGGTCTATTCGTTTATGCTCGAAAGGGATCTTCTCTGGGGTTACATTCTTGATGAAGGAATTGTGACTGAAGGGATTGATTTAAATCGGGCAATCGAATTTTCTCACCAGTTGAACTACTTTTATGAAAAGGCAATTTATTTTGCGATTGTCGGTCATGAGGGTCAGCAGGTTTCCTCGCCTGATATAAAGGAAGGGGTTTTCGACAAAATTTTTGAAGGTTTCAAACACTGGATTGTTGTTCAATAACGTTGAATAACTTTAGCAGGTCAGGGGGAATTACGGTTTCTTTATTCATGCAGTATGGGTTTTGAAATACAGGCACATCGCGGAGCAAGGTCGTTTTTCCCTGAAAATACTTGTCAGGCATTCTGCAAGGCTGCCGATCTTGGTGTCAGGGTTCTGGAGCTTGATCTTGTGGTTTCAAAAGATCACGAGATTGTTGTGTCGCATGATCCATGGCTTTCTGGTCCTTGTTGTTCTGATTCGCACGGACATTCTTTGAGCTATGAAGATCGGTTGCGTTATGTAATGTATGATATGGCATATGTTGATATTGCCACTTTTGACTGTGGGTTGCCTCATCCTTCTTTTTCCCATCAGCAACGGATTACTGCTTGCAAGCCTCTTCTTTCGACAGTATTCAATACAGTTGATGCTTATATGATATTAGAAAGAATGAAGGGGCGTATGATCTATAATCTTGAAATAAAGTCATGGCCGGATAAGGATGGTGTTTTTCATCCAACACCGGACCGCTATGCAGCTCTTGTTCTCCGATGTGTAGAAGAAGCGGGTTTATCAAATTGTGTCAGGATACAGTCTTTCGATTCTCGTGTGGTTCGTGAGGCGTGGAAACGGAATCCTCAACTCTGTTATGGACTGCTGATCGATGAAATGAAAAACATGGAACTTTGTCTTCAGGCACTTGACTTTTTGCCTCAATATGTGAATCCTCATGTTTCCCTTGTTAATCGGGAGTTGACCGAATACCTTCATGCACAACACATCAAAATGATTCCCTGGACGGTGAACAATAAGGTAGGTATGCTGGCTATGAAGCAAGGTGGTGCTGATGGGATTATTACCGATTATCCGGAAATAGCTTTAGAGCTTTTTGGTTCGTAGGAAGAGCCCTCAAAATAGTGGTATTGAAATAAAACGTGGTTTGCTGAAAATTTCAATGCACTTCACAACAAACTTTCGATTTCTGATTCTTCCGCACTACGTGCGGGGATTCCCTGCAGCTTTCAATGCTTTTGAAAGAGCGTTAACTTTCTCAACAATCAATTCAGGAGCTTTCGCTTCTTTGTCTCTGATTGGACTGTAAAGGATTTTGTCTAGAGTATCAAGCATTACTGTGAGTTCTGATTGAATATCATCGGAAATTCCGATATCCTGAAGAGCAGTTTTTAATTCCATTCTTGTCAGGCCTCCGGGATTTTTTATTCCGGCTTTTTTCAATGAAGCGAAAAGCAGTTGTTTAAGATTTACTGCCGATGTGCTGAGATCAGTTTGACGTACTACAGTTCCTTCAGGCTGAGATTTTGTGGGGGAGGTGTGTTTTTTTATAAGAAAAAGCGCTGTGCCTGATATTAATAGTAGTAAAGCTATAGCTGTTGCAATCAGTTGTGGGGGTAAATTATTTTTTTGTTCTGTGGCAATGAGGGGACTCACTTTGCTTTTTATTGTTCCTTGTAAAGCTGGAGTTACTGTAATATTGAGCGATTTTGTAAATAAGGTTTTGAACTGTTTTGTATCAGGATTAAAGATAACGGTGCTTACAACTGGGATCTGATAATTTCCCTCAGATTGGGGCCAGGAAATAATGGTTGCTGTTATGGAACCGGATGCGGGTACTGAATTTGTTTTAAGGGTTGTTGTGATTTCGGGGGGATTCTGTCGGAAGCTTGCGGGAAGGCGAAGATCAGGTAACTTAAGGGTATGCAGGCTTCCTGTTCCTGTGAGTTCGAGTTTCAGCGATAGCGGTTCTCCTGCCTTGAGGATTTGTTTATTTGGAAGCAAATCAAGCTGAAAGGTGCCGACAGCACCGGAGAATCCCTCAGGAACTGGCTCGGGAATGGCTTGGGCAGAGAGAATAACATCGGGGGCTGTAATCCTTACTCGGGTGTCTGAAAGCTCTTTTTCGCCTTCAGCAGTTGGTTCCTGAGGCAGGGTAAACAAAATGCTGTATCCTGAAACGGCGATTTTACCACTTTGGAGAGGTACCAGCTTGAATTGCTTGACAATTGCGCTTCTGAAAGGCTTTCCCTGAAACGATGTTGGGATGCTTTTGATGTATCGCTCAGGTAAGGTTTCTTTTGTCCATACTTCCCTGAGCGATAGAGGGGTTTCATTGGTTATTTTCGGTGCAACATCATTGAAATAAAGGGTATAGGTCAGCAGTATTTCCTGTCCAACATAGGGGAGGTTGTTGCTTATTGAGGATGTAAGGAATAGCTTGTTTCCTCGATTTCCTGAAGCACCGGCAATTGCCGGAAAGCATAAGGATGTTATCATGAGCATGAAAAGAGCTCGGAATAGGTAACGTACTACGCCTCTCGTCATATTAGCTTATTTCATGAGTTCTCTGGATCGTGCTGCTGCTGCGACAACTGTTTCGATCAGAATCTGTCTGATATTTTTTTCATCAAGAACTTTAAGTCCTGCTTCTGTGGTTCCACCTGGTGTGGTGACTTCCCGTTTCAGCTCTTCAGGGCTTTTCTGTCCGGAAAGCACCATTTTTGCTGCTCCAAGCATGGTTTGTGCGCTTAAGAGCAGGGCTTCATTGCTTGTAAGGCCGCATTGAACTCCTCCTTCTATAAGGGAGTCAAGAATATGAAACATATAGGCTGGTCCACTTCCTGAAAGTGCGGTTGCAGCGTCCATCTGCGATTCATCGAGAATGGTGACGCGGCCAATTGAGCTGAACAGGTCGCTGGCAAGGGCGACATCCTCGTCTGATGCCATTTTTCCTTTACTGACAGCAGTCATTCCTGCACCGACGAAGGCTGGGGTATTGGGCATTACCCGAATGACTTTTAAGGTATCTATGGAGTTATTTAAGATGAACTCTGAGGAAATTCCTGCGGCAACGCTGATCAACAGGTGGTCGGCGTTGAGAGATGGTTTTAGTTTTTCAAGAACTTCTGCGATTTGGTAAGGTTTGACTGCAAGGATAATCACTTGCGCTTTCTGGGCTATTTCTTCAATCGTGAGGCAGGGCAGAACAGGGTATTCAGCGGTTACAGCTGCTAATGCGGCAGGTTCTTTGTCAAAGCCTGAAATGACAGTGTTTTTTTTTTCGCTCAGTCCAGCTATAAGTGCTCTTGCAATTCTTCCTGTCCCTACAAAGCCGATATGAAGATGATTCATTGAATGCTGCATTTTTTAGATGATTTGTTCGTATTAATATTTACACTTTTTCAGCTGATTTCCCATCACCTGTGGAGTTTAGTTCCCTTTTTCTATCTGTAGCGAACTTTGTAGTAAAGAATGATTATGAGCAAACACAGCGTAATACTGTTGGCGGCAATAATTGGCATATCGTTTTTTACAATACCGTATAGAAGCCAGAGAATAATTCCGATATTCATCGATAAGGCCCAAAGCAGGCTGATGTCACGAGTTCTCCTGGTTCTGAAAATTCTCACGGCTTGCGGTAGAAATGCCAAAGTAGTAATGATTCCAGCGGCATAGCCAAGGTATTCTGTTTGATGCATCATTATCTTGTTGAACATTGTCTAAAGCAGGGGATCTTATCCCATTGAAAATACGCATGTATGAGAGAATACTGAAAATTCATCATCATGTTTTGCGTTGTTCAAGTAATTTTATTGTCTGACGTTCAAAAGAAAACAAAAAAGGCGGGAGATTGTCCCGCCTTTCAGCTGTAAAATTCAAAAGAGCTTACTTGCTCTGATTGATCATGTAGGCTACTGCATCGCCAACCTGTGCATCTGTAAGATTTGGATGACCACCTTTTGCCATCATCATCCCTACTTTACCTGTGAATCCTGTAATGGACTTTTTAGTCATTACTGCTGCGCCTTGCTTGATACGTGGGGCCCATGCTGCTTTGTCGCCTAATTTTGGCGCATTCATAACTCCATCTTTGTGGCAGGCTGCGCAGTTGGTGTCGTAAATAGCTTTACCAGCTTTAGCATCACTAGCTGCCTTTGCATCGACTGAGCTCATCGAAATAACAAAAAGTGCACAGAGTGCAGCTGAAAAGAAACGATTCATAGAGATCTCTCCATTATAATGGTTGTGGGTTTGTGGGAACGGGTATGTGTTGTGCTGAATGTCAACGTCCTTATTTTTAACATATTACAGCGATCAATCCAAATCATTGTGACTAAAGCCGCTGGTTTTGGATCGCTGTTCTACAAAAGGGTTGCGATTCCAAAAAGAGAAAGAGATGGGAACTTTAACATACAGTTCCCTCTCAATAAAAAAAGAATTTTTCCCCTTCGGTTATTTCGATTTATCGACCATGTAGGCAACGGCGTTGGTTACCGCTTCGTCTGTCAGAGTGGCGTTTCCACCTTTTGGCGGCATTGCTCCGACCTTGCCCTGGAAGCCTGTGATTGATTTTTTAGCCATAACTTCGACGCCCTGAGGGATACGTGCAGTCCAGGCAGCTTTATCGCCTGGTTTTGGAGCTCCCATCATACCAGCTTCGTGACAAGCGGCACAGTTTGTGTCATACACAGCTTTACCTGCGGCAAGTTTTGGATCTGCAGGTGCTTTTTCCTTTGCTGGTTCAGCTGCAGGGGCAGCGGGCGCAGCAGGTGCAGGAGCTGCAGCTTCTTCCTTTGACGGTGGAAATTTAAGACTGGCAGGAGGTTTTTCAAGGCCGCATGCGCCGAGGAAAACAAGTCCAACGGTCAAAAGAGGAAGGAAAGGTTTCATTTTCATATTCTTGATACTGGTTTAGTTGTTGTGTCGGGCGTGGTTTAGAAATTTATAACCAACAGTTTAAAAATTATTAACCGTATGGCAAAATGGTTTTTTCTTTGGACTTCTTTCAAGCTGATGCTGCAAGTCATGACGGGAGAGGTTGTAGAGGTGGGTATAAAAGAGATTAAACAGTAATACGGCAGGTTTAGCACTGGGAGCAGCGAGACCTCTTGCTATCGAGTTTTTAATGGTAAATATCTGCCTGGAAAGCGCTGAGTAACTTTCGATAAAAGCGTCGAGTGGTATGTTTTTTGGAGTGTAGAGCATTTCCTGTCCGAAAGTATAACGGTACGCGGTTATGTCGAGGGGATCAAAGAGTAATCGTCCTTCTTCTTTGAGGCGTTCGAAAACCCTGGTTCCTGGAATTGGCCGAAGGATATTAATTCCAGGAACATCGAGTCTGGTATCACTTATGAAATCAAGGATGGCCGATGGGGTTTCTAGCGTATCGCCATCGAGCCCATAAATAAAACTGCCGTAGAGGCTTATTCCTGCATTTCTAATGGTTTTAATGGCTTGAGCAAGTTCACTGGCCTTGTTCTGGTTTTTTTTATGAGCGTTCCGGCTTTTTGCTTCGATGCTTTCTATGCCGACAAGTAGTGCCATGCAACCCGAACGGGCAAAAGTTTCAAGAAGCTCATGCTGCTGTCCAAGGGTTGTGGTGGCTTGTCCGAACCAACGGATTTTCAGAGGAGTGAGCTGTCGGAAAAGTTCAAGGGCAAAGGCTGGGTTGGCATTGATAGAGTCATCAACAAAAAAGAATATTCTGCTGTCATCTTTTTTGAAGAGGGCGACTTCAGTGACAATGTCGGAGATTGAGCGTCTGCGAAGATTATGACCGTTGAGGACATGCACATTACAGAAGTCGCAGCTATACTGGCAGCCTCTTCCTGTCTGGATCAGATTGGTGGTAAAGTAGCGTTTTTTTATCAGTGATGTTTTCAATACGGGTCTTGAAATTGCAAGATCAGGAAAATGATCGGATTGGTAACTTTTTTTCAGGCTGCCTGTTGTAAGGTCGGTGAGTACTTCTTTCCATAGGTCGTCCGCTTCTCCAAGCACCAAAACATCAGCATGGGGTATGCAGGATTCAGGAAAAAGGGTTACATGGGCGCCTCCCAGGACTACTACGATTCCTCGTGAACGGAGGTTGTCGGCGAGAGCAAATGCCTTTTTAGCCATTCCTGTCTGTACGCTGATACCTACCAGATCCCATGTTTTGTTCAAGGGAAACTCATCAAATCGCATGTCGCAGATCGACTGATCCACTCCTTTTACCTCAATAGAGCTGAGGATCATGAGAGCGAGGGGCGGAATAGCGAACTGGCTCTGTTTGATGATGGTTCTGAACGAACGGTTGAACCAGGAAAATATGGTGTTATTATCCATCTCGCCGTAAAGTGACTGAGCGCCGTCGACGCCACTTTCTGAAGGAAGAAAAACCAGCAGGACCTTTTTTGTTGAATGCATTCTTTACCAGTCCCTATCATTATGGCTGCCTTGCGCCGTGGTTGCTTTTTTTCCGGGAAGTTGGCGCATTAGTGAGGATTCATCCTGTTGTGCTTTTTCAAGCAAACGTTCTGCTATATCGCGGGAAATTCCAGATGTTTGTTGCGTGTTGCTTTTTTTTTCGGAGCTGGATGAAGAGGAATGTTGTGGTTTTTCAAGTTCATGAAGGTAGCGTTGGATAATTTCGTAATTGATTTTTGCATCACCATCATTCGGATTGTTCAGCAGAACATATTTGAAGCAATTGAGTGAGTTGAGGAAGAGTTCTTTTTTGCGGTTGTTCCCATTGGTACCTAAGGCTATCATGGCAAACGAGTTGCCTTCGTTGAAGCGTGCTTGTAATTCTATATCATGTTTCTGATCCACAGTTTTTGGCTTGCGTGCAAATATGGATAAGGCTTCAGCATATTTTCCCTGCATGTAGAGAGTGCAGGCAAGATTGAAGGTCGCTGACGTTTTTTTTTCTCCTTCAGGCAGGGTTGCTAAAAGTTGTCTTAACGTACTTTCTGCGGTGCTATATGAGCTCTTTTTATAGAGGGCATCGGCTTTCAGCTGCAGACGGTAGTCCTGAAGCATCTCCTGCATGGAAGAAGAGGCTAACGTGATAAAAAGCAGGAGTGCGAGCAGTCTGATCATATCGAGAGCGCTTTTTACAAAGATAGGAACAGGATCTCAAAGTTAGAAAGAGAAAAAGAAGGCTCTCAAGAGAGAGCAAACCGCATAAAAAAACCGCCCCGGGGGGCGGCTATTTTATGCGGGAGCTTTTTCACTGATTCAGTTGCCGAGGAATGCTTTCTGTACAGCACTTACCCCGACTCCAATTTCAAAATCAAAGTTGATTTCCTTCAGGGCCCGCTCCAAGCCGCCGATTACAGTCAGCATGTCGAGTTCATCGTAGTACCCCAAGTGAGCGATACGGAAAATCCGATCTTTATATTCATCCTGACCGGCAGCCACTGTGATGCCGTTGTTGATTTTCAGAGCTTTATTGAACGCGGACCATTTTACACCTTCAGGAAGCCAGACAGGGGTAACTGCAAAAGACGGGGAGTTGCTGAACAGCTTCATGCCAAGTGCATTGCATCCCTGACGGCAGGCACTGGCAAGGCTTTCATGTCGTTGCCAGATGTTTTCAATACCTTCTGCTTTTATCATTTGAAGGGCTTCGTCAAGCCCTATAACCAACGAAACGGCCGGAGTGAAAGGTGTGTCGTCACCGGCATGGGCTTTCAGGGCTTTTTTCAAACTCAGATAGTACTGGGTTTTGCCGCTCTGGGCATTGATGATATCCTGAGCTCTTTCGGAAATGGCAACCAGCGCTAGTCCGGGAGGCATCATAAGGCCTTTCTGCGAACCAGTGATGCAGATATCAACACCCCAATCGTCGAAATGGAACTCGTGAGCTCCTACTGCGGTAATGCCGTCGACCAGCACAAGGGCTTCGGAATGTTCACGGATAAGGGCGCTGAGCGTTTTGATATCGGCTGCGGTACCAGTAGATGTTTCTGAATGGGTCAGGCAGACACCTTTAGCGTCCGGGTGTTCTTTAAGCAGTTCTAAAAGTCGTTCGGATTGAATGGCTGTACCCCATTCTACTTTTTCTTCAACGCAGTTGCCTGTGAAAATGCGTACAAGTTCTCCCCAGCGTTCGCCGAACTTGCCTGCATTAATGGTTATGACTTTGTCGCCCTGTTTGAAGATGCTTGAAATAGCAGATTCCATACCGCCAGTTCCCGAACAGCTGAGGACAACAACTGGTTGTGTGGTTCTAAAGAGATACTTGAGATCTTCATGAACCCTGGTCAAAATTTCCATGAACTCGGGGTTCCTGTGATGGATAATTGGAGCGGCCATGCGAAGCATGACATTTTCTGGCACAGGAGTTGGTCCTGGTGTGAATAATCTTTTTTTCATCTCTTCAGAAAGTGGTTTGTATAGAATTAAAGAGATTCTATGAAATTAGTTTTTAGCCTGATCCATGAGAGCGACGAACTGTTCAAAAAGGTAGTGCGAGTCATGTGGTCCTGGCGCTGCTTCTGGATGATACTGTACTGAAAAGCAGGGGAGTTCCCTGTGTTTGACACCTTCAACGGTATTATCATAGAGATTCAGATGAGTCATTTCCAAGCATTCTGGAAGTGACTCCATTTTTACAGCAAAGCCATGATTCTGTGATGTTATTTCTATTTGCTTGCTGGTGAGATTTTTTACCGGATGGTTGCTGCCATGATGACCGAATTTAAGCTTGTAGGTTTCAGCACCGAATGCAAGCGAAAGCAGCTGGTGGCCAAGGCAGATACCAAAAATCGGGAGTTGCTTTGTGGTACGGTTATACTCAGCAAGCTGTCGAATTGTTTCGATTGCGTAGCCTACTGCTGAGGGGTCGCCGGGGCCATTTGACAGAAATACGCCATCAGGTTTGAGTTTTATGACCTCTTCAGCGGTTGTTCCAGCCTTCAGAACGGTAACCTGGCAGCCTGAATTTTGCAGCATCCTCAAAATATTGGTTTTGATGCCGTAGTCGAATGCAGCGACATGGAATCGTGCATTATCCAGTTTTTCGAGGGTATAGTTTTCGCTGACGGTCACGGTTTTAACTAGATCACTTCCATTCATTTCAGGGATCTGAAGAGCTTTTACTTTCAGGCTTTCATCATTTGTATCAAGAGCGGAAATGATGCCTCTCATGGCGCCTTTTTCACGGATCTCGCGTACAAGCTTCCGAGTATCAATACCCGCAAGTCCCATAACACCAGCGTCCTTGAGGAAGCTGTCAAGAGTTTGTGTTGCTTCGTAGTTGCTGTAGATGCGAGACACTTCACGAACAATAAAGGCCGAAGCCCATATTTTTTTCGATTCATTATCAACAGGATTGATGCCGTAATTTCCTATCAGGGGATAAGTCATCAATACCATCTGACCGGCATACGATGGGTCGGTCAGAATTTCCTGATACCCGGTATGCGATGTATTGAACACCACTTCACCGGTTGCCTCTCCAATATGGCCGAACGCTGTCCCGTTATAGACTGATCCGTTTTCTAATACCAATTTTGCTGGTCTTGGCTGCATTATACTTGTCACTCCTTGGTCGTGAGTTTATCGCCCGATTCCTGCTTTTCTATATTGGCAATGGCAGTGCGGTCGAATTTAATTTTTGTGGTATCGCCTACCTGAATAAGTACGGTTTTCTTATCGGTATCAATTCCTGCAACGGTACCGTGAATACCTCCTATTGTGACTATCTTGTCACCTCTTTTTAAGCTATCGAGTACTTTTTCTCTATCCTTCTGCTTTTTCTGCTGCGGGCGGATCATAAAGAAATAAAAGACAATAAAAATAAGTACGAGTGGGACAAGCTGAATGAATTGGTTTGGCGTCTGGCCTCCGGCAGGAGATGCGAAGAGGAACAGAGTTAGTATATGATTATGCATGGTAGCCTGGTGATATTTAATAAAAAAACGCAATACCTTTTTTTGATGACCAATAATGTAATGTATTTATATAACTATTTCAATCATGCCTTCCTCGCTCCTGCAGCGAAGCTGGCGTAAGGTGCTACATTATAGCAATGTTCGGTTTTCATGCCGCGTGACAGTTTTACATTTGCAAGAGTGGCGATCATGGCGGCATTATCAGTGGAGTAGATAGTGCCGGGTATATACAGCGCAATACCTTCCTTATCGCAGGAGTCTTTCATGGCTTTTCTAAGTGCCGAGTTAGCGCTGACTCCTCCAGCAATTGAGACGGCCTTGATGCTGCGGGCTCGTGCAGCCGATATGGTTTTTTCAACCAGTACACTGACGATTGCCCATTGGATTGATGCGGCTATATCGGGTAAATGGAGCACAATGAACTCTGGTGTTTGTTTTTGCAGCCATGTGAGTACTGATGTTTTCAATCCAGAGAAACTGAAATCAAAATTATTCAAGTAACTCTTACTGGTCTGTGACTGCGAGGTAAGGGCACGAGGAAACTTGTGGAAAGCCGGGTCTCCTTTTTCAGCCAGTTTGTCAATTACGGGGCCAGCCGGATAGGGGAGACCGAGCATCTTTCCTGTTTTGTCGAAAGCCTCTCCAGCGGCGTCATCGAGTGTTCGACCAATGACTTCATAGGAAAGGTCCTGTTCTACTACGGAAAGAAGCGTATGCCCCCCGGAAACCGTCAGTGAAACGAAAGCACCATCAGGCTCGAGATGAGAGGTTCCGTCATTGATGAATGGTGAAAATATATGGGCCTCGATGTGATTTACTGGTACGAAAGGTATGTCAAGTGCATACGCCAAGCCTTGGGCGAAACAAAGACCGACCATGATTGCACCGATGAGACCAGGCCCAGCGGTAGCTGCTATGACATCAATTTCATTTTTTGTTATATTAGACTCAGTTACGGCGGAATCCGTAATTGAAACAATCAGCCGTTCGTGTTCTCTCGAAGCCAGTTCCGGCACAACGCCACCAAAGGCTGAATGACAAAGTTGTGAACTTACCACATTCGAGCATACCCGTCCATCACAAAGTACGGCTGCCGATGTTTCATCACAGCTGGTTTCTATGCCTAAAATATTCATGGTATCATTTTTTTTAAAGACCTATGGGCAAAGCTAACAAACCGGGCAATAATAGCAAACCAAGTGTCAAGGTAAGCGTTTTTCATGTACTTGTGATTCTTATAGGGGCAGACTTGATACTTCTTTTAGCTCCCGATTTCGGTATTCTGAACAGTATTCTTTACATCCCCTCTCTTTATTCATGGCCTGCCCTGATCGGTGGTCTTATACTGCTGGTTTATGGCTTTAATGGTCTTTACAAAAAGCTGTAAATCTTTTGGAGTATGAACATAGGGAAGACGTTATTTAATCACGCATAAGATCAGGAGGCGCTATGGAGCATGCAGTTGAACTAGAAGAACTCGGAATGCGGATAACGGAGGCCTCCCGTTTTATTGAAAAGGCGCAGGAACAGCTTTCGCGTCGGATTATTGGCCAGCATGACGTGATCAAGAGGATCTTTATTGCTATGCTGGTTAACGGTCACATATTGCTTGAGGGGGTGCCAGGACTTGCTAAAACCCTTATTATCAGGACGTTTGCGGCAGCAATGAATCTGAAGTTCCAGCGCATTCAGTTTACTCCCGATATGCTTCCAGCTGATCTTATTGGCACGATGATCTACAATCCAAAAGACATGGAGTTCTATCCCCGAAAAGGTCCTGTTTTTGCTAATGTCATTCTTGCTGATGAAATCAATCGTTCACCTGCAAAGGTGCAGTCCGCTTTGCTTGAGGCCATGCAGGAACATCAAGTGACGATCGGTACCCAGACCTTTCCACTGCAGGAACCGTTTATGGTACTGGCGACACAGAACCCCATTGAGCATGAAGGAACCTACGTTTTGCCGGAAGCCCAGGTCGACCGGTTTATGATGAAGGTTATTGTGGATTATCCGTCATACGATGAGGAGCTTGAGATTATGTTGCAATCTGCCACTAACGCCATTGCTTCGCCGATTATACCGGTTGTGCAGCCTGACGATATTGCAAGGGCAAGGGCTTTGATTGATCTTATTTATGTAGATCCCAGAGTGCAGCGTTACATTGTTGATCTTGTCGTAGCAAGCAGAAAACCTTCACAGTACGGGATTGCCTCTCTTGAAGCCATGATTGAATATGGCGCCTCTCCCAGAGCATCGATATTTCTTCTTCTCGCTTCCAAAGCCCACGCTTTTCTTCAGAACAGGGCTTACATTACTCCAGAGGACGTGAAGGCAATCGCCTATGATACCCTCAGGCATCGAATCAGACCGGGGTATGAGGCTGAGGCAGACAATATCAGCTCTGACGATATTATCCGCCAGATTCTTCAGCATGTGCCGGTTCCGTAACAGGCACATTTTAGTGTGATTCAGGAACTTCTGGGTGACTTAGAATAGTCTTCTGTTGGAGGTAGAAAAAGTGATTGGAGTCTATAAATGGAAAGAAATGAAGAGTATCTGAAAGAACTTCAGAAAATGATCAGGCGTGTCGAGATTCGATCGAAGCGCATGGCCAGTGAGCAGTTCAGTGGCGAATACCACTCTTCGTTTAAAGGAAAAGGGATCGAGTTCAGCCACGTCAGAGAGTACCAGTACGGCGATGACATCCGCTCTATTGATTGGAATACCTCTGCTCGTAAGCACGAATTGTACGTCAAGCTTTTTGCTGAAGAGCGGGAAAGGACTTTGCTGCTTGTGGTTGACGGATCGGCTTCGATGCTTTTCGGCAGCCAGCAGCGTCGTAAAAAGGATCTTGCACTGGAAGTAAGTGCGGTGCTCGGTTTCAGCGCCATCCAGAATAATGACAAGGTCGGACTTCTTGTGTTTACTGATCGGGTTGAAACTTTTATTGAGCCCCGAAAAGGAAGGGATCATGTGCTGGTAATTCTTGAAGAGCTTTTCAGGTTAAAACCGCAAAATCGAAAGACCGATATCAATCCTGCACTCTCTTTTATCCATTACACTCTGAGGAGGCATGCGATAATTTTTCTTATGACTGATCTGGTGGCAAATGAATATGAAAAAGGCATGAAGCAGCTTAATACCAGCCACGACTTTATTCTTGTACACATCAGTGATCCACTCGATAAAGCACTTCCTCATAGCGCATTGCTTGACCTTGAAGAACCGGAAACGGGCTTACGCCTTACGATTGATGCCGGGAGTCGTCGTGAAGTCGCCCGCTATAGACAAGAGCAGTTAAAGTATCAAGAAGAGCTTCGGCAGCGCCTCCGGAGAATGCGCATTGATACTCTTTACCTTGATACAGACCGATCATTTATCGGTGATCTTAACTCTTTTTTCCGGCATCGTGAACGGAAGGTCTGAAGGCTATGCCTTCGGTTCGATCAAGTGGCTTTTTTTACTGCTGCTTGCTGTGTTTCCGATGTGTATGGTGTTCGCATTTCCTGCGGTGGCTGGTGGAGCTGTTACAGGGATAACGGTAAAGGTTACTCCTGACAGCGTTTTTGTAGGAGACCGTATCCATTGCACTATCGATGTTCGCCATACATCGAACGAAATTGTAGCACTTGAAGGCATTGACAGTCTTTCAGTGCAGCCTTTTGAGTTGATCAACCACAAACAATCTTCAGCGATTGTATCGCCTGGTACTCGAAAAGAGAGTTTTGATTATGAACTTGCGGTGTTTGGTCGTGGACGACAATCCATTCCCCTTGTTACTGTGGCGCTTCGCGACAGCGCAGGAACGGACATAAAACGTGAGAGCTACAGGTCATCGTCAACGGTTTTTGTAAAGGCACTTACCGACTCTACGATGCGGGAACTCAGACCTATCAAGCCACCTCTATCGCCATCGATTCCCCTTCTTTTAATTTTGCCAGTAATCCTTGGTGTGTTCGGAGTTGCTGGCCTCGTGTTGCTTCTGCTTTTTCTTTTGAAACGCACTGTTCACACAAGCGCCGAAAAAGTTGACCCCGGGCAGGTTGCCCAGCGAAAGCTTCGCAAACTTGGTTCGAGGCTTTCAGCTGGAATGCCACCACCGGAATGCTATGAAGAACTCAGTAATATCATGCGGACTTTTCTTGAGAAGCATTACCGGATCAGTGCGCTTGAGGCCGTGACACAGGAAATTGAGCGGGATCTTAAAAAGCTTGGAGTCTCAGGCTTCGAAAGTATTATGAATCTTCTTGCTCAAGCTGATCTTGTGAAATTTGCCGATAGTCGTCCGAATGCAGAGGAGTCTCGCCAGTCGCTTCGTAAAGCTGAAGAGGTAATCCGTTCCGCCCGCACAGCACGTTCCTCCGAAGAGTAAAGTATTTACTCACCTATTTTCATAGCGTTCAAAATTATCAAGCACCTAAACAGTGGCTAGAATTAGGCGCGGTGGAGGGGATAAGGAAGAGCTAATCGGAAGACAAGTCACTGATTTAAATCGATAAAATCATTGTGATATTTTGTGCAAAAAACCGATGCAATAATGTCTTTTTAGGGCTTTTTTGCCGGAATTTGAGGCTTTTTAGTGCGTTTTCAGGTTTTTTCGCTTCGTCTGTGAGTGACGAAGATTCCCTTATAAATATTTATTATAAAATGATATAAGGGCTTTTTGCCGGTGGTCAGAATTTCCGAATTTCCGAGAAAACAGGATGTTTTGATTATTTATACGTTATTAATTCGCTTTTCGGTATATAAAGTCGAGCAAAAAAAGATCATATGATTCATTTCTTTGTGCAAGAAGAGCATGTTTTTACGATTAAAATAGTTACCAAAATATAAATATTATTCAGACGATCATGAAAACTAATCGAAGGTTCTGAAATCTGAGTGGATTAAGCGAGCAATGAACGTCCGGGAAAGAAATGGAATGCTGGAAATGCTGTTCGCAAAAAGCTTGCAGGTGCGGTATCATTATACTGTGGATTCGAAGCTCAAGAATCAGTATTACGAGGTGATAGATTCTTTTCAGGTGGTTGGGGAGTGACAAAGGGAATATCCTTTGCTTTGTTATGAGCATATGCTTATAATAGGTCTGGAGTTTATTACAACCATTGTCAGTGTTTTATATTATGAAAAGTGAAATGATCGTAACGTTTGGTGGCGGCAAGAAGGTAAATGCCGAGTTTAATGGTTTTACCATAAGCACTGACCAGGCTATCTATGCTGGCGGAGAAGGTTCTGCACCGGAGCCGTTCACTCTTTTTCTTGCCTCAATCGGTACCTGTGCAGGTATCTTTGTTTTATCCTTTTGTCAGCAGAGAGGCATCCCGACCGAGGATATACGGATTGTTCAGTCCCATACAGCCAAAGTGTCAGGTCGCGGCATAGCAAAAATCGAGATAGCCATAGAACTGCCAAAGGATTTCCCTGAAAAATATAAGGACGCTGTTATCAGTGCAGCTAATCTCTGTGCTGTGAAAAAGCATATACAGGAACCTCCTGAATTTGTGGTAACAACGGTCACTCGGTAACCACTCATTGCACAAAACAATACTTCATGAATAAAGTACTGGTTCTGGGTGGAGGCATAGGTGGTGTTGCATCGGCTATTGCATTCCGTAAAAAAGGATTTGAAGTTGAGCTTGTTTCGGAACGGGAGTATCTTTTTATCTATCCTTTAGCAATCTGGATACCGACCGGGAATACTCATTTCAAGGATGTTTCGATTTCTCTATCGAAACTCGCCGACAAGCATGGCTTTTTACTCACTATTGACAAGGTTGTCGCTCTTGATGGTATACAGAAAACCATCACGTTTGAGCAAGGTGGCGTTCGTAACTCCCCTGCTCTTGTGGTTATTGCTCTTGGTGCTTCAAAGCTGAACCATGAAGGTATTGAGCATACCTGTTCCATTTGCGGTAAACCTGAGGAGTCTCTTGTTCTGAAGGAGAAAATTGAAGCACTGGTTGAACGGGGAAGCGGCACTATTGCTTTCGGATTTGGCGGTAATCCTAAAGACACCAGTGGTGTCAGGGGGGGGCCGGCATTTGAGCTTTTTTTCAACCTGCATCATCATCTTAAGAAACTTGGCATTCGAGATCACTATGAGATGACCTTTTTTGCCCCAATGGCCGAGCCCGGTGCCCGGATGGGGAAAAAGGCACTTTCTGCCATGGCCACCCTGTTTAAAGCTAAAAACTTCAGTACACGCTATGGTAAAAAAATTATTCGTTTTGAGGCGGATTGTGTTGTTTTTGAAGACCAGAGCAAATTGCAGAGTGACCTCTGCATGTTTATTCCGGCGGGAAATGGCAATACAATAATAAAGGCATCAAACCTGCCTCAAAACGAGGCCGGGTTTATTCGTATTGATAATTTCTGCCGGATTGCCGGTGTATCGGGATGGTATGCTGTTGGCGATGTTGCGGCTCTTGAAGGGCCTGACTGGAAGGCAAAGCAAGGGCATGTTGCGGAATTAATGGCGGGTAATGCTGCCTGTAATGCAGCAATAGAGCATGCTGGACAAAAGGGTGCAATGAAGGGTTATCAAAAGCATTTGAATGTGCTTTGTGTTATGGATATGGGAGATGGCGCCGGGTTTGTTTATAAAAACAGTATCAGGGAGGTGTTTATCCCAATGCCGGTTGTCGGCCACTGGCTGAAAAAAAGCTGGGGTCATTATTATAAACTTTCCAAACTCTGGCTATGAAAACCAATCGGGTAGGCCGGCCTACGCACTGCCGTAGCGTTCAGGATCTGCCGAAGGTTACCTGTTTCAAACCGTATGGCGTGCCTCATAACAAGCTGGAGAGTGTGCTGCTGACGGTAGATGAACTGGAGGCTATCAGACTGGCTGACAAAGAGGGGTTATACCAGGCTGATGCAGCCGTGCAGATGAATGTATCGCGACCAACCTTTGGCCGTATTCTGGAGGCTGCCCATAAAAAAGTTGCCGAAGCAATTGTTGATGGCAAACAACTCTGTATTCAGGGGGGGGTTGTCCGCTCTCTCTGTGACAGTGTTGCTACTGACCGTCCTGATATTTGTGTTTGTCCTGAATGCGGCCTTGAGCTTCCTCATCTGAAGGGAGAGCCATGCAGGGAGACGTCGTGTCCTTATTGCGGTGCTTCTCTGAAGCGTAAGGAAGGATGCATGACGGAGAAGCAGGACTGAATGGTTAATTTTTACGTTTTATAACTTTTTACTTGGTCTCACTATGGCTGACACCTGGAACAGTCCCGATAAGTTTAATCGCGAGGCTTCGCAATGGGATGAAAATCCTCAACGCAGAGCGGTTGCTCTCGAAGTTGCAAAAGCAATTATAGCAGCAACAAACCCAAAAAATACCATGAGTGCTCTGGAGTTCGGGTGCGGCACAGGGCTGGTTACCATGGAAATCGCGCCTTTGGTAAAGAGTCTTGCAGCAATTGATACTTCACGGGAGATGCTCTTCGTGCTCAAGGAGAAAATCAGAACCTCCGGAATAGAGAACATTGAGGTGAGCTCGACCAATCTGTCATCGCCATCTGAGAGTGCTTTCAATGAAAAGAGCTTTGATCTTATATACAGCAGCATGACCCTTCACCATATCGATGATACGGCGGGGTTTATTATCCGGATAGCAAATCTTCTTTCACCTGGAGGCATTGTAGCTCTTGCTGATCTTGACCTTGAGGATGGCTTTTTTCATGATGATCCCCTTGAAAAAGTTCATCATGGGTTTGACCGCGAGGCACTTACTGATTTGCTGAAAGCTGCGGGATTGGAGCCGCTATCCTTTGAGACAATTTACACCTTCAACAAAACAAACCGTTCAGGGGTGGCCGCCGTCTATCCGGTATTTCTGGTTACTGCGAATAAAATTGAAAATGTAGAACTCCAGCATAATGTTTAATCATAAACTGCTTGTTCTATCCGGAGTACTTGCCTTCATACTCTTTTCGGCTGGTTGCAGCAGTCAATCCGAAAAGATCATTGATCGAGACGGCAACAGCTACAATACTGTTCAGATGGGTTCCATGATTTGGACAGGAATAAATCTTGACGTTGTTCACTACAGAAACGGTGATGCAATACCGGAAGTAAAAGATCCCAAAGAGTGGGGAACGCTGACAACGGGAGCCTGGTGTTACAACGATAACAAGTTGGAAAACGGAACGACTTATGGAAAGCTCTATAACTGGTATGCAGTCAATGATCCGCGTGGCCTTGCCCCGAAGGGGTGGCATGTTGCAACCGATGCTGAATGGAGTGCACTCGGCGACTTGCTGGGTGGAATAGAAAATGCCGGAGGTACCTTGAAAGCCTCGAAATCCTGGAAAAACCAGAGCGGTGAAGGAAGCAAAAAAAGCGGTTTTGAAGCCCTTTCGGCTGGAGCTCGCCGGGACACTGACGGCAAATTTATGTTACCGGGTGAATACAGCCGGTTATGGTCTTCACAAAACAAGCAATATCATCCTAACCTTATAATTTATCTCTCTATGAATATCGATCGTCTTGTGTTTGCAATTGCCGGTGTTTTTATTGTTTCCAGCATTTTACTTTCCATCTATCATAACCAGAACTGGCTCTGGTTCACTGGTTTTGTGGGAGCTAATCTTTTTCAGGCAGCATTTACGGGCTTCTGCCCTCTTGCCATCGTTCTCAAACGTCTTGGTGTCGTATCCGGGCATGCATTCAAGTGAACGGTCAATAGTAAATTAATTTTTCTGCTCAATCGAACACGATGTGAGCATCATTCAGAACCATTGAAAATCTGGAGTGTCTATGGCAAAGGTTGTTGTTTTAGGAGCCGGTGTTGCAGGTCATACCGCTGCATCGTTTCTTAAAAAGAAGCTCGGCAAACACCACGAGGTCGTCGTTGTTACCCCGAACAGTTACTACCAGTGGATTCCATCAAATATCTGGGTTGGCGTGGGCCAGATGACTATTGATGATGTCCGGTTTGAATTAAAAAAAGTCTATACCCGCTGGGGCATTATTCTCAAACAAGCCAAAGCTGTTGAAATCCATCCTGAAGGAGACTCGGAAATTCAAAAAGGGTATGTGACGATTGAGTATACCGATGGTGTACGAAACGGTCAGACTGAAAAAGTTGACTATGATTATTTGGTGAATGCAACCGGCCCAAAGCTTAATTTTGATGCTACTGAGGGACTTGGACCCGATAAAAACAGCTTTTCGGTTTGCACCTATGGCCATGCCGCCCATGCATGGGAACACCTTCAGGACAATATAAAAAAAATGCAGGCGGGCCATAAGCAGCGTATCTTGATCGGTACTGGCCATGCAATGGCAACCTGCCAGGGAGCAGCCTTTGAATATATTCTGAATGTGGCCTATGAAATCTCAAAACGCGGCCTGAGCGATAAAGCGCAGATTACCTGGTTGTCCAATGAGTATGAGTTGGGTGATTTTGGCATGGCAGGCGCATTTATTAACAGAGGCGGCTATTACACTCCGACGAAGGTTTTCACCGAATCTATTATGGCTGAGTACGGTATTAACTGGGTCAGGCGGGCTGGAGTCCATAAGGTTGAGCCAGGCAAGGTATATTATGAGACACTGGCTGGTGAAGAGCTGACAAAGGAATTTGATTTTGCCATGCTTATTCCGTCATTCTCAGGTGTTGGAATGACCGCTTTCGATAAGAGTGGAACTGAGATTACCGACAAGATGTTTGCACCAAACAAGTTCATGAAGGTTGATGCAAATTATACACCGAAGTCATTTGAGGAGTGGGAAGCTGAAGATTGGCCCTCTATTTACCAGAACCCTCTTTTCAAAAACATCTACGCTCCCGGCATAGCCTTTGCCCCTCCGCATCCGATTTCGAAACCTATGACAAGCCCGAGCGGACGGCAGATTTTTCCGACTGCACCACGTACCGGAATGCCGGCAGGGGTTATGGGTAAAATTGTTGCGCTTAATATTTCAGAAAAAATTCATGGAGCAACGGAGCATCGCCATAAAGCATCCATGAGCAGAATGGGCGCGGCATGCGTTGTCTCTGCGGGATTCGGTTCGCTTGATGGCCTGGGAGCTTCAATGACCCTTTTTCCGGTTGTCCCTGACTGGGATAAGTATCCTGAATGGGGCCGTGATATGAACTACTCCCTTGGAGAGGCGGGTCTTGCAGGACATTGGTTGAAAGTAATTTTGCACTACCTCTTCTTCCATAAAGCTAAGGGCTATCCGTTCTGGTGGCTGATTCCGGAATAACCTTTATTGTGATGATAACCTTAAATCTGAAAAACAATGGGCACTAATAAAGTCAAGGCATATTACGACGAAGCTTATCCTCCGGTACCATCAAAAGGCACTCTCTACTGGAGGAAAAACCTGCTATGGCAGCTTGTCCGCTTTGTTGTGTTAAATGTCAAGATTATGAGAATTGTTGTAGGTGGTCACTCTTAATGAGTTGTAAGGATTTATTCTCGATGTGAGTATAAAGCAACTTTTCTATGGGCTTCAACTTTGTACTCGCATTATATTCTATCGCAGTAAGTTTACATGAGCCGTTCTTAATTTGCGAGAGCTGTTCCTTCGTGGCTTTTTATTACAACCGCAACTTCTGTTTGTCGAAATGAGCAAGAGGTAATAAAAAGAACAAAATCCTGAACACGAGGTTAAATATGGCACAAGTTTAACAGCTCTCCGCCACGATTGATATATGATATCGGTAGTAATAATTGCACAACTATGGTGTGCGGTTTTGTTTTGCCCATGGGCTTCAAAAAAATAGTCGTGGTTACAAATCAACAGTTATCAACTACATTTTTATATCATTTAATTTATTAACAATTGTAAATAATAGAGCATTTTATTAATAATAAAATTCACAATTGTTATTAGTTTTTATTATTCAATTACTAGTATTGAATGTATGTTAATGTGTTGTTTGTTATAAAAAACATATAAATAATTGGTGATAGAATAATTGTATGGATTCTGTTAAGTTCATTTATATTATAGCTTTAATTGCTTTTGTTTCTTGGCGGTAAAATTAAGTTCATGTGTTAAGGTTTGTGCATTTATGTGATTATTTGGTACATTTAAGCAGTATATATAGCATGGAAAACATGTTTTAATTCATTTAATAAATTATGAAAAAATGAAACGATTGTTAATGATGATGAGTGTGGGATTGTTGCTTAACTCGGCAGCAAATGCTGCCACAAAAAGTCTCGATGGGCAAGCGATTTTTAATTTGAATTGCAGTGTGTGTCATTCCGTTACACCACCACCAAAAACAGCACCACCTATTATGCCGTTGGCATCTCACTACCACCAGAAATTCAAAACTAAAACCGAAGGTGTTAATCATATTACAGCATACCTCAAATCACCGAAGAAAGAAAAAGCGATTGATCCGCAAGCCATTACAAGATTTGGCCTTATGCCTGCTTTAACACTACCGGATGCAGAATTGAGAGCTGTAGCTGAATGGGTATGGGATCAGTATGATCCGAATATGGGTATGGGAAGAGGTATGGGCATGGGTAGCAGAGGAATGAATCCTTAATGTGCATATTTATGAAATGGTAATTTCTATATCATGAACCGATTGTTTTTTATCACTATAGTCGTTCTGTTCAGTTTTTCAGTAAATGCAGCGATGGGAACTGAACAGCACACAAAATTTGACCATAGCAGACTTAGTGTTTCAGCGAATTGCATAAGATGCCATAAGCGTGATCAGCCGGATGACAAACGTCATAGCCAAACTCAGGCAAATTGCTCAAAATGTCACAACACCGACCGATGGAAACCAACAATCACTGAACCATGAAGAAGTCTTTCACCTGGCGGGTATTTATAAGCTTCGGTCTTTTTATTGCCTTTCTCATGCTTTTTGTTTCAGGAGTAATCCTTTATGTCTCTCCTCCAGGAAGGGTCGCCAACTGGACTGATTGGCGAATGATTGGTTTGACAAAAAAAGGCTGGCAGAATCAGCACATTATTTTTGGATTTACCTTTATCATTCTCTCCCTTTGTCATCTGTTTCTCATCAACTGGAAAGCATTCTTTTCCTACCTGAAAGCAAAGACAACCACAGGACTGAAAAGCCCAAGTGAACTTTTTACCATCATCATTCTCTCCGCCTTTTTTGGCGCCGGAACATACTTTGATATTCAACCTTTTTCTGCAATTATCAAGTTTGGTAATAATATTTCAAATTCCTGGGAACACCAAGAAAAGCAAGCGCCTGTGCCGCATGCCGAACTTATGACTCTTACGGAACTTGCAAAGCAACCGGGCCTTGGCGGTGATGCCGAAGCATTAAAAATAAAACTGGAAAAAGCCGGTTTAAAAGTAGTTTCTCATGACCAGACATTGGCTGAGATAGCGACTTTAAATGGGAAGACAGCTGAGAAAGTTTATGAATTTATTGCTCCAGAAGAAGCAGGCAAGCATAAACTCCAGGGTCAAGGTTTCGGGAAAAAAACCTTGCAGGAAATAGCTGATGAGGCTGGAGTTTCAGCGACGTCGCTGCAGCTTGCATTACGACAGAAAGGAATTGAAGCAAAAATTGATACACCACTAAAATCGATTGCTGAAAATAACCATATACAAATGGGAGAGTTGAGGAATGTCCTTGAGATGATGATCAGTCACCGGTAAAACAGGCATAAGCATAGCGACATTTGTATGCTAGTAGCGAAAGAGAGCAGGGGGAGAAGAGCAGCCGCTGTTTTCGCGGTTTTCTTCAAGCCTTGCTGTCACTACAAGCAGTCCCACTAACCGTATTCTTATTCTGCTGTAAGCTATTTTTCCCGGACAAAAGGATTGGCTGGGATTCTTTTATTTGTTATCATATGAGCGAATGTTCATGTATAAATAAAGAATGGGATGCAGCAACATGAAAATGACCACTGTGAAGAGCAGTGCTTTCATCCGAAGCTGGTTGAGTCGGTAGCAAAGGAATTGCTCGGGAGCATTCCTGCCGACGAGCTCGCACAGCTCTTTAAAGTACTAGGCGATAATACGAGAATAAGGATTCTCAATGCGCTCTACCTTTCGGAACTCTGTGTTTGCGATTTGACGGATCTGCTCGGAATGAACCAGTCTGCGGTGTCGCATCAATTAAGGGTGTTGCGGGATGCTCGAATTGTAAAGGCGAAAAAACAGGGTAAGAATGTTTTGTACAGTCTTGATGACGAACATGTTTCCGGTATTATCTGCCTTGGATCCGAACATGTTAAGGAATTAAAGCGGTAATCATTTTTTTTGTGCTTTATAATATGAACATATAATCACACGTTACTATGTAACATTGAAATCTGTTTCTCATGCAGGGAATTATTGACATCATTATCGCTGTAGTGACAGCATCTTGGGAGGTACTGCTGGAGTCAGCCCCTTTTGTACTGCTCGGTTCTTTTGTGGCTGGTTTGCTGAAGGCGTTTCTTCCAGAAAATTTTGTGGCCCGCCATCTCGGGGGTCGCAGTACGTTGTCCATTCTGAAAGCAGCTGCATTGGGGGTTCCTCTTCCACTCTGCAGCTGTGGGGTTTTACCCGCTGCTGCAGGGCTGAAAAAACAGGGTGCAGGTAAAGGCGCTCTTGCCTCGTTTTTGATATCGACACCGGAGACGGGGGTGGATTCTATTGCAGTTTCCTATGCCCTGCTTGATCCGATTATAACAGTTATCCGACCAGTAACAGCTTTTTTTACGGCGGTAGCAGCAGGTGTCGCAATTTCATTTACAGAAAAGCATTTTGGAAGTGACAGCAATGAGCCGGAAGAGGAATCATTGGTACCGAAGACGGCATGCACCACTGGTTGCTGCTGCAGTCATGATATTGCGGAGGCTGAAACGGAGGGAGCATTAGATAAGTTCAGGAAAGGCATGGGATTTGCCTTCGGTGATCTTCTGAAAGATATAGGGGTATGGTTTTTCGTGGGTGTCCTGTTGGCGGGAGTGATTTCGGTTTTTCTTTCACCGGACATTGTCAGCCGGTACTTGTCGAACGAATATTATTCGATGCTGCTGATGCTCGCGATCTCTGTGCCGCTTTATGTTTGTGCAACAGCTTCGACACCAATTGCAGCAGCTCTTGCTCTCAAAGGTATTTCTCCTGGAGCAGCTCTCTTGTTTCTGCTTGCTGGACCGGCAACAAACGCAGCATCTTTGACCGTGATCTCCCGGCTGATCGGACGCAAGGCAATGGCGGTCTATTTAGCGGTCATTGTTGTGATGTCTTTTTTGGCTGGAATGGCTGTTAATTATCTTTACGCTTCACTGGGTATCAGCATTACCGGGTGGTTGACGGCACCGACACATCAAGAGAGCAGCCCGCTTGCCGCTTTGGCAGCGGTTTTATTGATCATTCTTGTTGTAAAGGCGTCAATGCCGGTGAAAAATGGCGCTCACTGCGAAGTGAGGTAATGCGGCTGGGGCATTAAATATTAAGGTTATGAGAATTGTTGTTGATGGGCTCTCATTATGAGTTATAAGGATTGATCCTTATCTCTTATTAATGCATGTTACCAATCAATGGTAACTATGTATTTGGATTTGATAATTATGAGAAACAAGAATAATGAAAGCTAAAAAGAATAGCCCTGATGATACACGTAAAAAATCAAAATTACAGAAAATAGCTGTGTTTACTTCGGGGGGTGATGCTCCGGGAATGAATGCAGCAATACGTGCAGTAACCCGAGCAGCTATCGCCAATAAACTGAAAGTGGTCGGTATCCGGCGTGGTTATCAGGGAATGATTGAAGGTGATTTTCTTTCTCTTAAAGCCTCTGATGTCAGTGGCATTCTTCAGTTGGGCGGAACAATGCTTAAAACTGCTCGCAGTAATGAATTCAGAACTCCTGAAGGTCGTGGGAAAGCTTATCAGCAACTGAAAGATGCTGAAATTGATGCTGTCGTTGTTATTGGTGGTGATGGTTCGTTTACAGGGGCTTTAGTGATGTCGCAGGAATACAATATTCCGTTTGTTGGAATTCCAGCCACCATTGATAATGATATGTACGGAACTGATTATACTATTGGATATGAAACTGCGTTGAACTCAGTTGTTGAGGCCGTTGATAAAATCAGAGATACGGCAAGATCTCACGGACGGATTTTTTTTGTTGAAGTCATGGGCCGTGAAGCGGGATTACTCGCATTGAATAGCGGTATAGCCTGTGGTGCGGAGGTTATTTTAATTCCTGAGTCGAAAGAACAGCATGAGGAGTTGCGAAAATTTTTGCACAAAGGGTATAAACGCAAGGAGTCCAGTGGCATTATTATCGTTGCCGAAGGTGATGAAACTGGTGGCGCTATGAAAATAGCAGAAGAAGTGCGTAAAGAACATCCCGATCTAGATGTACGCGTTTCTATTCTGGGTCATATTCAGCGAGGAGGAAGTCCTACGGCCAAAGATAGGGTAAACGCAACCAGAATCGGTGTTGCTGCTATTGATGCTTTGCTTGATGACCAGAAAAGCATCATGATAGGCCTTGCTAACGAAAAAATTGTATCGGTGCCCTTTAATAAAGCGGTGAAACTCAATCATAGTATCGACACTAATCTGCTTGAAATTCAAAGGCTCATGAATTATTAAAAAGGTCTTACCGCAGATAAAGGAAATCAGAGTTTTCACTGAATTGTCAAGCTTGACACAGAAAAATCCGTTTGCAGGACAAATGGCTAACATAGTTTGTATTGGTTCAAGGAGAGGTGTTTATTTCACTGAGTGTAACTTTACTTACCTGAAAAAAGGCGCTGAATAATGTTAAGCCATCAATCCTGTGACAGGATAACTGCACTGTATGGGCCTACATTAATATTTTCTCTACAAGGCATTCCATCGTAAGATGTATTCATTTTCATCTGCATTCGGAGAGTGAGTTCCCATTCAATAATGAATTCTGTCAATTGAACGGGTTGCTCTCCAGCTTAGGAATCAGTTTGTGCTGGCAATATATTGCAGGGTCAAGTCAAAAAGCCCGTTTTAACCACTATTTATGTTTATGGTTCTTGGGTGCTGGAAGTTTCATCCCTAATGAAAGCCCAAGTTTTCCGAGGCACTCTTTTACATTATTGAGAGACTTTTTTCCGAACCTGAATTGATGCAGTAAATCATCCTCACTTTTTGAAACGAGATCGCGTATGGTATGGCAGAGGTTTACTTCGTAATAATCAGGACTACGATCTTTCCATTCCTGCGGAACAAATGCCTCGTTTAAAGAATTAAGCACTCTTGTTGATAATCCAAGTGTATTTATGTTGCGGTCTAAGATTTCATCAGGAGGGAGATGCCGCTCACCTGTTTTTTTTTCAATCGCTATAGCCATGCAGTGAGGACATCTTGGCTTTCCATCTTTCATTGGATGATCTGGAAGCTTTGCAAATTTATGCCCAAGAGGACAGGTGTCTATTTGGCTTTCCATTGTGTATACTGATAAATGGTTTAATGGCTGGCTAATTAGTTTAACCGCAAGCTTTAATACTCTCAAAAATAAATCTTTTTATTTAAATAGCTTATCCTGATTATTCGCGTTTTTTTTGGAGTTATTTTTTGGAAGTTGAGAATAAACAGAGGCAAATTCAACGGAAAAACATACCACCAACAGTATCCCGTAACATCTGAATACACAGAAAAATTCCTGTGATATTTTTCTGATCGCTTTTGAGGACGCAATGTTGTGATGAGGCGCAAAGAGAAAAGGGGATAGGTCTGTCTGCTATGAAGAGCATTGGTGTTTGATCTCTTCAACGTGAAATTACAAATACATTATCAACGTTATCAGTCAAAAAAGTGCTTTGGGTGATAAGGATGCAGCTTCTCAACACAAACCGACAGCTGATTTCAATTATCGCTTTCTATAGTACATCATCTGGAGTCGGCTCCGAGCAATAATTGAACAGGAGATCCTTGAAATGTCAAGAACTGTCAAACTTCGCAGATCAGTAGTCAAAGCGATAACCTATCGCATTATAATTCTCTGCCTTGATTTTCTAACAATTTACCTCTTTACCGGAGAGGTACGCGTTGCTCTTGGTTTTATGATTGTAAGCAACATCTATACGACTATAGGCTATTTTCTGCATGAAAGAGCCTGGAGTAGAATTCATTGGGGCATTGAGGAAGATGGGCAGCCATCTTTAAACAAATAAGAACCGTTGTCCAAATGAGTAACATGCTCATTATCGGCACTGACGCGCCGATTTTTTCAGCAAATGAGTGGTTATACTCGTAATGTCGGAATGGGGTTGATAATCAGGCAACGCTTTTCAGTTCTTTCCAGACCGCTTCAATGATGATTCCTGCAGCACTATCCGGGTCATTGCCATAAAATATATTATAGCTGTCGCCTTGCTGGGTCAGCGCGCATGCCTTCATCAAGGGATCATTGCCGTCAGACAGACCAAATTTATTTCTGATGAACACTCCCATACCAAAGTTGAACTTTGCCAATTCCTCTTTTCGAGTGCCCCGAAGCTTTTGCTTGTCTTCGTCGCTCATCTGGGCGATGAAGCGTTCCGTTGCGTTTTTTATCGTCTTAGGCCATTGTGATTCTTTATGCATATCAGTGAACGGGTGGTTATTATCGATTTTAAAGTCTCATATCAATTGCAGGGTTTTGTGCATGGACATAAGGAAAATTAGACTCTAATGTACGATAATTCAGGCGTAATGAATGGGTTGAGTTTAAATGAGAGGCTAAAGGCTTTCAGTGTAATAGCTTCATCTTCGCAATTCCGTGCGGAAAAGTAGCGCGAAAGACTCTTCAGGTTTGCAAGATGCAGATAAATGCAAGAATTGCTCTGTCTAAGAGAAATATGATCAGTCACCATCGTGTTAAGAATTTTGCAGGTCATGGGAAAGAGCATATAATCCTCCCGCCAGATATGACATGGAGTAGAGTTCTGCAATACCCTGAAGATTAGCAATGAGAAGGCTTCAAGCATTAACAAACGCCAATGAAAAGCTCTCTTTAAGGGGAAATTGTCCGCAACCTGAGAGTATGTGGTGTTACCTGAATTATTTGGGTTGTCACCCTGTTTTTCAGGCGTCCTGGTTGATACTTAAGGGAATGCGGTTCTGGATCATGCAAAAGGGCTATGAAGAGGGGAATTTAGCTGGGGATTTTGCATCTTTGAGATAAAAATAGTTTGCCTATGCAGGAGTGGTTTGTCCGTATACCTAGCCTTGAACTTGCTGAGCCTTGGTGGTTGTTGCTGTTGCCGGTGCTTATTTTAGCCGGGTGGTTCAGGGAGAGGCGGGAACGACTGGGTAGAGGACCGGCTATACTTTTTCCCGGTCTTGAGCGGTTGCGTGAATCGGGATTTGCCGTGGGACGGTTGATGCGTTTACTGCCTCAATGGCTGAGGTGGAGTGCTCTTGTATTGTCAGTTATTGCGCTAACGGGGCCTCGGTTGCTTTACCGTCAGACTGTTGCTGAAGCTATGGGTATTGATGTCATGCTGGTGCTCGATGTTTCGGATTCAATGTTGCAGAAGAATTTTGCTGGTGAAAGCCGACTTGATGCAGCGAGGGACGTTGCCAGGAACTTTGTACTCCGTCGGTCGAATGATCGGATAGGGCTTGTAGTATTTCGAGGAAAAGGGTATACGCAGTGTCCGCTGACTCTGGATCACGAGGTGCTTGCCATGCTGATTGACCGACTTAGTGCTGGCGTAATACAAGATGAAGGCACTGCCATCGGTACTGCAATTCTTATTGCAGTCAACCGCCTTAAGGTATCGGAGTCAGCGCACAAGGCTATAATTATTATTACCGATGGCGAGAATAATACCGGTGAGGTCGGGCCGGCAACGGCTGCAGAGTTTGCTGTGCGGAGCGGGATCAGGATTTATGCTCTTAACGCGGGTTTTAAAACTGCCAGTAATCGATTGGATTCAATTGTGGAAAAAGTCAATCATACGGTGACGTATGAGGAGTCGCTTCGTGGTATTGCCCGAACCACTGGCGGCAGGTATTTCGAAGTGAAGGATCCTGCAGCATTTGATGACACAATGAGAGCTATTGACCGGTTGGAAAAAAAACGACTGGCAGGAGCTATTATGGAACGCCGTTCAGGATTGTTTACCCGTTTAGTATTGACGGTGCTCGCATTGCTTTTTTTTGAAATCGTTTTAACAAATACCCGATTTATTCGAATACCGTAGTTTTTTGCATTCTGCGTGATCGAAAAGCTTCCAGCAGAGGATTACTTTTATGACGTTTGCATGGCCTGAATATATTGGCTACCTGTTGCTTCTGATTCCTCTTGCAGTGATTCTTGGCTATGGAATTATACGGCAGCTTCATGCTCGTGAGACTCTTGCCAGCGCGCATATGGCTGATACTTTAATGCAGGGCCCACGGTTGTGGGTACTCATTATGAAAAAGGTTATGCTGTTTTGTGGGATTGCTCTAGTGCTTTTTTCATTGAGTGGCCCAAGGCTGAGCAGTGGAGGTAGGCCATTATTGCGTAAAGGCGCAGATCTGGTTTTTGTCCTTGATATTTCGCGCAGTATGAGAGCAAGGGATGTGCTTCCAGATCGTCTGGGCCAGGCCAAACAGGAAATTATAAGTATCAGTCGTGCCGTTAAAGGCGGAAGACGGGCTATACTGCTTTTTGCAGCAGCTCCTTTTGTGCAGTGCCCTCTTACCACCGATCAGGAAGCTTTTGAGGCATTGCTTGGAATGGCTTCGCCTGAACTTATTGAGGAGCAGGGGACAGTTTTTCGCTCGGCACTTGAGCTTTCGGAGAAACTTTTGAAACCGGAAACAGAAAGCCGCCAGGAATCTGGAATCAAAGGGGAGAAGATTATTGTGCTGCTGAGTGACGGCGAGGATCATGCCGGCGATTTTTTGGCTGAGGCTAAAAAAATGAAAAAGGATGGGATCCGTGTGTTTGTAGTGGGAGTCGGCATGAATTTACCTGTTGTTATTCCGTTGGGAGGGTCCGGTGACGGGGTCAAGCTGGATGAACAGGGCAGAGTTGTGGCAACGAGTTTCAAGGGTGAAACTCTGCAGAAACTCGCTCATGAAACGGGCGGATCATATTTTCGCAGTAAGGCGGATCATAATGTATACGTTGAGGTTTCTGAAAAAATCAACAGCATTGCAGCAGCATCACGCTGGGTGATGGAGCCTGTTGAGCGTGTACCGCTTTCTCAATATTTTCTTGCAGCCGGACTCATTTTCCTGCTTGCTGAAACTATGGCAGGGAGAGGTGGAAGGAAGCAGCAGTAGCGGGTATGCCCTTGGTTGTTCTCGAGGGACTTACTTTCTCCTTCTTGTTGAAAAACAATGTTATATTTTATTTATTATCAATTGACGGGAGTGCTTTTTAAGACCGAAAAACAGGAAAGTTATGGAGCAGCAGAATACTGGTCAGAAAATTCTTGACCCTCTTGAAAGGGCGAAACTTGGGTTTAAAGTTTTCAGCATGCCTTTTGATGAAGCTGAAGAGGTTATTGATGAGTATGTGAGTCATGGTAATTATGATCCTGCAAGTGTTGAACTTTTTAAGGAGCAGCTTGATACTCAGCGGCACATTCAAGAGAAAGGTGTTGAATTGCTTTCGACCAGTGCGCAGATTGCCCGGCAGGTTGTGACTTCGATAATTAAAAATTGGCCGAAAACGTCAGAGGAAAATCACTCTAATTCCTAATCGAGGAAGGATAGGAAATCCGTTTTTTACATTTTTTTAAAGGTTACGGCAGCATATCATGCCGCAACCTTTTTTTCTTTCTGGTCTGATAACCAAGAAAGGTTATGTGCGTTAACTTTTATTGCATTTATATTGTTGTAACAGTAAGTAGTTTCTACGGAATGCGTTATGTTCCCGGAGGAAGTATCGCCCTCTCGATAAGAACCGAAAACTAAAACAATCAGAACCATGCAGTTTGATCCGAACAAATTTACCATCAAAGCCCAGGAGGCATTGCAGGCAGCATCAACGCTTGCCAGCAGTAGACAACATCAGCAGATAGAGCCAGAGCATCTACTTTTAGGCATGCTTGAGGATAAAAGCAGTATTGCTGTGCAGATTGCTCAAAAGCTTGAAGCTCCGGTAGAAACGCTGCTTGCAGCGCTTGACCGTGAAATAGAGAGAATCCCGAGGGTGACGGGTGCATCGGCTACGGGGCAGTATCTTTCACAGAACCTCGGCAAGGTTTTTGACGTGGCATTGAAAGAGGCTGAAATGCTTAAGGATGATTATATCAGCTCAGAACACCTGCTTATTGCCATGAGTGAGGCAGGACTTAATGTTTCACGTATGCTGCAGGATTCGGGCATTAACCGTAATGCCATACTCAAGGTACTTACCACTATAAGGGGTACTCAGCGTGTGACCAGTCAGAGTGCAGAGGAAACCTATAATTCGCTGAAAAAATATTCGCGTAACCTGAACGATCAGGCACGCAAGGGGAAACTTGATCCAGTTATTGGTCGTGACGAGGAAATTCGCAGGGTACTACAGATCCTCAGTAGGCGTACAAAGAACAACCCTGTATTGATTGGGGATCCGGGGGTTGGCAAGACGGCGCTGGTTGAGGGGATCGCGCAACGGATTGTGGCTGGTGATGTTCCTGAAAACCTTAAAAGCAAGCAGATTGCTGCGCTTGATATTGCTCAACTTGTTGCCGGAGCGAAGTTCAGGGGCGAGTTTGAGGAACGGCTGAAAGCTGTTGTTCGTGAAGTGCAGTCGTCAGATGGAGAGATTATTCTTTTTATTGATGAAATTCATCTGCTGGTTGGAGCCGGTTCTGCCGAGGGATCAATGGATGCAGCCAATATTCTCAAGCCAGCGCTTGCCCGTGGAGAACTACGGTGTATAGGCGCGACTACACTCGATGAGTATCGCAAGCATATTGAGAAAGATGCTGCTCTTGAGCGCAGGTTTCAGACCGTGCTGGTCGATCAGCCGAGCGTTGAGGATACGGTTTCCATTCTGCGTGGCCTGAAGGAAAAATATGAGATTCATCATGGTGTGCGTATCAAGGATGCCGCTCTTGTTGCTGCGGCGGAGCTGTCAAACCGATATATTTCGGACCGGTTTTTGCCTGATAAAGCAATTGATTTGATTGATGAAGCTTCTTCGCGGTTGAGGCTGGAGATAGACAGCAGTCCGGAAGAGCTGGACAGGATTAACCGGGAGATTCGCCGCCTTGAAATTGAGAGGGAGGCACTGAAAAGAGAGCTGGAGGCGGGGGAGTAAGAAAGAAAAGAAAGAAAGTGATGAGGAAGCAAGTGAAGAAGGGGAGATTAGGGGTTAGAGGGGGTTTGTGATTTATTGGGGTGAAAATTGTACATTACTGGTTGGATATCATTGTATGTTTTTTATGCTGGGATTTTATTAAAAAAGTAACTACGCGCTCATGATGAAGATGATAAGAATTGGTGTGCTTGCATTAATATTTGCGGGCTTGGCTTTTTCGACAGCTAAGGCTGGGTGGGATCCTGCGGAACGGGAAAATGCGAGGGGAGCTGTTGAGTATTTCAGAAAGAATGCCCCGACGCTTGATCGTTTTTTTGAGAAGGCTTATGGCTATGTTGTTTTTCCTGATGTTTTCAAAGGCGGATTTATGATAGTGGGAGGTGGACATGGAAATGGATATGTTTATGAGCTTAATACACTTGTGGGACGTTCAACCATTACCCAGGTTAATGTAGGACCTCAGCTTGGTGGTCAGTCTTTTTCGGAAATCATATTTTTTAAGGACAAAAGAGAACTCGATAATTTCAAAAAAGGAAATTATGAGTTGAATGCTCAGGTAGAGGGAATCGTTGTTACTTCGGGGGTTGCTACTACTATCGACTTTTCGCATGGTGTCGCAGTTTTTGTGCTTCCGAAGGCTGGGGTTATGGCTGAAGCGACGGTGGGTGGGCAGAAGTTTTCCTACCTGGCCTACTGAGAAGTTTTTTTAAAGCAGGAGAGGCTTCGGTGTGACCCAACCGGTTTTTTTCAATAACGTTAATTTTTGCAATGAAGTATGAATTAGTAGTGGGCCTTGAGGTCCATTGTCAACTTAATACTGCGAGCAAGGCTTTTTGCGGCTGTTCTGCATTGTTTGGGAAGCCTGCAAACAGCAATGTTTGTCCGGTATGCCTTGCTCTTCCGGGAGCTTTACCTGTGCTTAACCGTCGTGTGGTTGAGGATGCTGTGAAACTTGGGCTTGCAATGGGCTGCACTATTGCATCCAGTTCGGTCCTTGCACGTAAAAACTATTTTTATCCGGATCTGCCGAAGGGGTACCAGATTTCGCAGTTTGAGGAGCCTATCTGCAGCGAAGGAATTCTTCATGTTGATGCTGGAGAGGGGGATAAGGTTATCAGGTTAATCAGAATTCATATTGAGGAGGATGCCGGTAAGTCGATTCATGATATCGGTGAGGATACCTACATTGATCTCAACAGGAGCGGTGTTCCATTGCTTGAAATTGTCAGTTATCCTGATATGCGTACTCCGAAGGAGGCTTCGGCATATTTGCAGAAAGTCAGGCAAATTGTTCAGTATTTGGGTATTTCGGATGGAAACATGGAGGAAGGAAGTTTGCGTTGTGATGCCAATGTTTCTTTGCGACCGGTTGGGGTAACTGAGTATGGTACGCGTACCGAGATCAAGAATATGAACTCGTTCAAGAACGTTGAGAAAGCAATTGAGTTTGAGGCTGAGCGTCATAAAGAGATATTGGAGAGTGGTGGTGTCATTTTGCAGGAGACCAGACTTTGGGATGCCGATAAGGGTGAGACCCGTTCGATGAGGGGTAAGGAATTTGCTCACGACTATCGTTACTTTCCTGATCCTGATCTTATTCCGGTGCTTGTTGATCAGGAGATGCTTGATCGAATGCAGAGTGAACTGCCGGAGTTTCCCGAAGTCCGGGCAAGCCGTTTTGTTGCTGAGTATGCTATTCCATCCTATGATGCTGCTGTTCTCACCGTTGAGAGGGAGGTTGCTGATTATTTTGAGGAGACGGTCAGGGTTTCAGGAGATACAAAGGCTTCTTCGAACTGGGTAATGGGTGAGGTGATGCGAACGCTTAAGGAAAAGTATCTTGATATTGCAGAGTTTTCAATTAAGCCTGAAAGGTTAGGTGGGTTGGTACGTCTTATTGGTGATGGGATGATCAGTAATACTATTGCCAAACAGGTGTTTGAGTTGATGCAGGTGCATGGAGCCACTGCATTGGAGATTGTTGAGCGCGAAGGGCTTGCTCAGGTTTCAGATACTGGAGCGATTGAGAAGGTTGTGGATGAAATTCTTGCAGCCAATCCGGGTCAGCTTGAAGCATATCGAGGAGGAAAAACCAAGTTGCTTGGCTTTTTTGTGGGGCAGTGTATGAGCCGCATGAAAGGCAAGGCTAATCCTCAGATGGTCAATGATGTTCTTCTGGCAAAACTTGATAGCTAGTGTTTTCAGGACTGGCTGTCGAACAGATCTTTGGTGCGGGGTGTATCGGGCCAGGTTTTTGAAAGCTCCGGATTGATGACTTCTATTTTTTTTCGGGCTTCCTGAAGCCTTTTTTTACAGTTATCGGCAATGGTGAGCCCCTCTTCGTAGAGGGAGATAGATTTTTCGAGGCCGGTTTCTGGATTTTCAATGTTCCGGGTTATTTCTTCAAGTCTCGAGATCAGTTCTTCGATTGCTGGCTTACCGGAATGGGCTGCTGTCATAAGATTGTAAGTGTTTAGAGATTGTTTGTGAAAATAGTTAAAGAGAAAGATTATTCAAAAGGCAGGTGCGTGAGTGAAGTTTGTTGATAGTGCGTCCATTTTTGTTCAGGCTGGTGACGGCGGAAAAGGGTGTGTGAGTTTTCGTAGGGAGAAGTTTGTGCCCAAGGGCGGGCCTGATGGAGGCGATGGTGGCCGAGGTGGTCATGTATGGCTGAGAACCAACAGGCAGCTGACAACCCTTTTAGATTTCAAGTATAAAAAGAAGTATATCGCTGTAAGGGGTGTGCATGGACAGGGAGCCCGCAAAACCGGAAAAGATGGTGCGGATGTTGTTATAGATGTTCCGTGTGGAACAATTGTCAGAAACGCTGAAACCCAAGAGGTTATCGCTGATTTGACAGGTGAGGATCAGGAAATATTAATTGCAAGGGGAGGGAAAGGCGGTCGTGGAAATCAGCATTTTGCAACACCTACGCGCCAAGCTCCCCGGTATGCCGAGCCAGGTCAGAAAGGGGAAGAACTGATGCTCGAGATGGAGCTGAAGCTTATGGCCGATGTGGGTCTTGTTGGCTTTCCAAATGCGGGAAAGTCAACCCTTATTTCGGTGATTAGCGCGGCGAAACCAAAAATTGCTGATTATCCGTTTACTACGCTGGTGCCGAATCTCGGGATTGTGCGGTATGAGGAGTACAAGTCGTTTGTTATGGCGGATATTCCTGGAATTATTGAAGGCGCGGCTGAGGGGAAAGGGCTTGGTTTGCAGTTTCTTCGTCATATTGAACGTACTAAAATACTGGCTGTACTGGTTTCGGTCGATGCACCTGATATTGCTGAAGAATATCGGACACTCTTAGGAGAGCTTGAGAAATTTAACAAGGGACTGCTTGACAAGCCGCGGATAGTAGTTGTTACTAAAATGGATATTGCTCCTGAGGGGTTTGAGATCCCTGAATTTGAAGAGGGTATGAAGGTGCTTCCGATTTCAAGCGTTTCGGGGCAAGGCCTGAAAGAACTCAAGGATGAACTCTGGAAAGAGGTGTCGGGTCGTATCAGGGAAGACGAACCGTTGGAAGAGGGTGTTGTGTAGTTATGCCGCATAATGAACTTTACGTCAGATATGCACGTCTGGCTGATGCTCCGGCAATTTTAGATATCACGACGGAATATGCCCGTCAGGGAATTATGTTGGAGCGTTCGGGGGATAATATTGTTGAAAATATTCGTAATTTTTTTGTTGCCGAGTATAATGGCGAGGTGATAGGGTGCTGTGCTATTGCATTTTATACGTTGAAGCTTGCCGAAATTCGTTCTCTGGCGGTTTTTAACCGCTATAAAATGAAGGGAATAGGGAGGCTTCTTGTTGAAAAGGCCGAATCGGTATTACGTGAGGAAGGCGTAAGTGAGGTGTTTGTATTGACACTGAACAGTGATTTTTTCAAGCGCGTCGGGTACCACGAAATTCAGAAAGAGTATTTTCCTCAAAAAATATGGAGGGATTGCACCCATTGCCCAAAGCTTATGGCTTGCGATGAGATTGCCATGATGAAAAAACTTTCGCAGACTGTAAATCATTGAGGGCAGTGAGTTAATCAAACAAACAAACCGGTATTGCACATTCGTGATTGTTAAAGAAGTTATTGTTAAAAACAAGGCTGGGTTGCATACCAGACCCGCTGCATCAGTCGTAAAGCTTGCATCTCGGTTTAAATCGGATTTTTATATCGAAATGGAGGGCGTTGAGATTAATGCCAAATCAATTATTGGCGTGATGAGCCTTGCTGCCCCGAAAGGGACACGGTTGACACTCAAGCTGGATGGTGAGGATGCTGTTGAAGCCGCGCGTCAGTTGGTGGAATTTTTTGATCAGGGGTTTGGAGAACAATAGGTTGAAAATTTTCCAAGAGCGTTATTGAAACCGTTGCGGATTGCATTTGTTACTCCCCTTTATCCTTTGAAAGGTGGTATAGTCCGCTTCAGCGGACTTTTGAGAGATGCCCTTGCTGACAGGGGCTATGATGTTATTCCTGTTGCGTTCAAGGCACTTTATCCTCAATTTTTATCGAAGGGCGCTGTTGAAAGTGCTCATGCTGCAGATACAGCCTTTCCTGACAAAGTAGGTCTGGTGCTTTATAACCCATTTACCTGGTTTAGAGCAATCCAGCATATAAAGTTATTGAAACCAGATATTTTGCTTGTCGCATACTGGACTGGTTTTTTAGCTCCATTCTATTATGTACTTGCTCGGTTGACCGGAATCAAAATTGTGGTGCTGCTCCATAACCTTTCGTCCCATGAATCCTTTTTTTTCGACCCATTCATGCGTCGGTTGCTTTCCAGCTTTGCGAATGGATTTGTGACTCTCTCGAATGCTGTATTCCAGGATGTGAGTGCCGCCATGCCTGATATTCCAGTGCTGCAGCTTTTTCATCCTCGGTATGAACCGGAAGGAGAAATACCTTCGGTGCGGGATGCGCGCGGGGCACTCAATCTTGATGAAACGTGCCCGGTACTGCTTTTTTATGGCTATGTGCGTCACTACAAAGGGCTTGATATCATACTTCGTGCCATGCCGGCGATTCTTAAAAGAGAGCCTAAAGTTAAACTCGTTATTGCCGGGCAGTTTTTTGAAGACCCAGGGGTATACATGCGTCTGGTAGAGCAGCTTGGTATTGGTGGAAACGTCGATCTTTATCAGGGTTATGTTTCTAGTGAGCGCAGTGCTCTTTTTTTTGCAGCAGCTGATGTTGTTGTGCTTCCTTATCGAAGTGCAACGCAGTCGGGCGTGGTACAACTCGCCTACGGTTATGATTTGCCAGTTATTGTTACTCCAGTGGGTGCACTGCCTGAAATGGTGCGCCACGGTGAAACTGGATGGGTTGCCCGTGATTTATCGCCTGAAGGGTTTGCTTTGGCGGTTGGATCGTTTTTTGACTCCAGAAATAATTTGACGTCCATGCGTTCGGCTATTGCAGCGCTTCGACAGGAATATTCATGGGAAGTTTTCGCTGCTGTTGCGGGCCGTTTTCTTGAGGTTGAAGCCTCACGGAGGTGACTTCTATGACTGCCATAATCTGGATTGTCGTATTGAATTGGAACGGTGCTGAGGTTACTTTAGCCTGCCTCGGTTCTCTTGCAGGTGTTTTATCGCCATCATGCAGGGTGCTTGTTGTTGATAACGGATCGAATGATGGGTCTATAGATCGAATAAAGGAGGCATTTGCTGATATCGAGCTGCTTTGTTTATCTGAAAATCTTGGGTATGCTGCAGGAAATAATGCTGGTTTCAAGCGGGTAATGGAGCTGGAGGCCGAGTTTGTGATTTTTTTGAATAATGATACCGTTGTCGATAAGGGATTTGTGCTCCCACTTGTTGAAACCCTGCAGAGGAATCCATCGGTGGGCATCGCAGTACCGAAGATTTTTTACTGGGACAGACCGGATACTCTCTGGTACGGAGGTGGAATAGTGAGGCTTTCAACGGGACTCATTAGCCATACCGGGTTGAGGAAAAAAGATGCTCCTAAATTTGATTGTCCTGGCAGTACCGGGTATGCTACAGGCTGCTGCCTTGCCATGAGATGCAGGGATTTTGAATCAGTCGGTGGCTTTGACGAAGCTTTCGGGATGTATGCCGAAGATGTTGATCTCTCGCTGCGAGTTCGAGCTTTGGGAATGAGTATTGCATATGTCCCCTCTTCAAAGATATGGCATAAGGTATCGGCATCGCTTTATGGTAACCCGTTCTTAAAGCTTGTTAAAAAAAGCGTCGGGGTGCTTCGGCTTTTCAGAAAGCATAGGGCCTGGAGCGGTATGGTGTTTTATCTGCTGCTGCTTCCTTTGCGTGGCACCGGTAGTTTCAGGGAAGCAATGAGACTGAAGGAATCAGGGATGCATAACAAACGGAGGTCGCAGCATGCAGAGCACATTCAGGACAGTTATTGATGAGCACTATCTCAATGATCCAGCCCACAGTATCCGGTGGAGGAAAACTATTGACTTCCTTAACAGTTCTTCATTTTCAAGCACCGCTTGTTTCAAGGGGCTTGATATCGGTGACCGTACGCCGTTTACCGCCTCACTGGAGCGACTGTTCGAGTGTTCATTCGAGAATACCGCAATTGATCTTGATGTTGAATCGCTTGATGGATTGTTTGGAGTGGTTACTGCTTTTGAAGTGCTTGAGCATCTGTACAATCCCCTCCATACGCTTCTTGAAGTCAAACGACTCCTGAAGGGGGAAAGTGCAAGACTTTATGTTTCGATGCCTCTTAAGAAGCCGGGCTTTCTTGCATGCCCTGAACATTTTCATGAGATGAGTCGTCAATCGGCTCTTTCGCTTTTTAATCGGGCAGGGTTCAGGGTGGTTCGAAGCGAGGAGTTTCGTATCCGTCCCCTGTTGTTTTATCTTACGGGATTGAAACCGCTGTTGCGGCTATTGTTTGAAAAGGTAAAGATTTATGAACTTATCGCTCAATAGGGGAATGCCATCTCAACAACCGTTCAGGCTTGTCTGGTTTTCTGAAATACAGTGGGATTTTCTTTCGACTCGTAAACAGCGTCTTTTGGGGCGCTTTCCGGAAAATTGGCAGATTCTTTTTATTGAGCCCTATGCTCTTGGTCGTCGCCATCACTGGCTTCCCGTTAAAAGAGGGCGTGTTTGGGTTGTGAGTGTGCCGTTTTTAAAGAGCGTGCCCTTCAGAATCGGGCGTCTGCTTGATATTCCTCTTTTGCGTTTTTTTGTTTCGCTACCAGGAATTGTACTGATGTTTCTTTGGATGACTTTGCTTGGATTTGTTACCCATGAAAGAATCATAGGATTAAGTAATGTCTATTGGGGAAGGGTTGCAGCCCTTTTGCCTTGTAGTTTGCGCTTTTATGATGCAAATGATGATCATCTTGCTTTTCCTAATACTCCATTGTGGCTGAAGGGATACCTTGATACTTATCTTTCAAGGATTCAGTTGCTTTTCAGCGTGAGTCCTGAGTTGACGAAGCGTCTTAGTGTGCCATCAGGGGTACGGTGTGTTGACCTTGGCAATGGAGTTGAATACAGTCATTTTGCCACTCCACGCAGTCAAGTGCCTGCGGGGATTTCTGGAATAAAGGGATCTATTCTCGGATATGTCGGGGCTATGGACTGGCTTGATACAGCTCTTGTTGCTGCTACTGCGCGTGCTTGGCCGGAGTATTCTGTTCTGCTTATCGGCCCGGCTTACGAAAGGGAATGGTGGAAAAAACAGAAGGATCTCAACACGATTCCAAATGTGCATTATGTTGGTAAAGTAGACTACGCTGAATTGCCTGCGTGGGTTCAGCGGTTTGATTTGGCGCTGATGCCACTGCTCAGTAATAAACTGAAAGGTGTTTCTCATCCGAACAAACTGTATGAATATAATGCTGCGGGTGTGCCGGTGCTTTCTATGAACTACTGCAGTGCCGTTGAAAAAGCTCGGGATGTGGTATATGTTGCTCTTTCACCAGAAGCATTTGTAAGTATGGTTCCTGAAGCACTGGCTGACCGGCGCAAGGAAGCAAGGCAGGCATTTGCCCGACAGCACAGTTGGGACGTGCTTGCTGCAACTCTTGTGCAAGAACTGCAGAGCGCGTATCTGGAGCATTGTCGTTGAGCCGCAATGATGTCATAGCGGGTCAGGCAGGTTTTTCATTTGCCGGATTTCTCTTCGGACAGGCATCCCGGTTCGGCTTTAACCTGCTTGTTGCAAGAGTGCTTGATGCTGATGCTCTTGGCACTTATGCTCTTGCTGTCGCTGTTATTCAGATTTCCGAAGTACTTGCCATAGCCGGGCTTGATTCAGGGTTACTGCGTTTTGTCAGTGTGCACAGCAGTGATCCTCTGCGTCAGAAGGCTGTGATTGCTTCAGCACTTAAGACAAGCCTGTTCCTTTCAATTGTTGTAGCGCTTTTTCTCGTTCTTTTTTCCGGTCGCATTGCTTTGATGCTTCATGGGAGTCATCTGCTTCAGCTTACTCTCTGCTGCTATGCTGCGGCTCTTCCCTTCAATGTAGCAACAATGCTTTATGGGCATGCAATTCAGGGGTTCCGGAAACTTCAGCCGAAAATTATTGCGACCCAGGTATTGAACCCATTTTTTCTGCTTTTGTTAACACTTCTGTTTCGCTCTGTGGTTGGACAGGATGCTGCTTTGTTTTTTCCCTTTGCCTTGTCGGGGGCTGTAGCATTTTTCTGGATCCGGCCTTTTCTGTCGAAAATCAGTGGCGTTGTTCCAATGGATATTGTCCGTGCCAGTTCTGACAAAGCTATGATGGTGTATGCGTTACCCTTTATGGTGGTGTCGCTGTTGAGTATGATAACTCACTGGCTCGATATCATGATGCTTGGTATGCTCACCGATACGGCAACCGTTGGGCTTTATCACCCTGCGGCTAGAACAGCAGGCCTCATTCGTGCTGTGCTGCTTGCTTTTGCAGGGATTGCTGCTCCGATGATTGCCATGCTGCATGCGGGGAGCCAGAGTGCGGAAATCGGTAGGATTTATAAAATGGTGACCCGTTGGATTTTTGGACTTGTTATTCCTCCTGTTATTCTTTTTATGCTGCTTCCTGAAATGGTGCTTGGTGTATTTGGTGGGCGGTTTATCGCAGGAACGAGCGCATTGCTTCTGTTGACGGCAGCTTCGTTCCTGCAGGTCTGTTTTGGCCTATCATCGACCGTCCTAGCAATGACGGGTTATGCTCGACTTAGTCTTTACAACGCGTTTGGTGCTCTTGGACTGCAGTTTGTTTTGAATCTTTTTTTGATTCCATGGATGGGGATAAACGGTGCAGCTCTGGCAACTCTGCTGGTCTTTTTTCTGCTTTCTGCTGTCCGGCTTGCCGAGGTATTCATTCTTTTAAAGATTCATCCTTTCGGCAAAGCTTTGTGGAAGCCTTTTGTTGCTGGACTTTGTTCGGCTTTGCTTCTCATGGGTTTGCGCCCCTGGATGATAGGTCTTCCTGTTTTTGCAGGGTTTATGACGGGAGCTCTTGTTGTGATATGCTGTTATACGTTGTTTATGCTGCTCCTGAAGTTGGAACAAGAGGAAAGAGAGATTATTTTAAGATTTGTACCCTTTATTAACAAGGAACCAAGGCTATAACGCTTGTGAAGAAAAATATACTCCTTTTTCTTAGGGTATTTGCCGGCTATACCGCATTGGTGGTACTGCTTTTTTACCCGCTTGTTTTTCAGATGAAAATTCTGATAGCTCCCGATAGTCTCATTCCCCTTGCATCAACGATTGCTCTTGACAGGCTTCATGAAGCAACAGGAGTTTATCCCCTCTGGCAACCATGGATTTTTTCAGGAATGCCGACGGTGGAAGCGTTCAGTTATCTCAGTGGACTCTATTTCCCCAACGTATTTTTTAATTTCTTCCATACCGATGCTCTTTTTCTGCAGCTTCTTCATTTGGCATTTGCAGGCTTCGGGGTATTTCTGTTTTTACGGGAGTACAGGCTGACTAAGATTGCTGCGTTTTTTGGAGGAGCTGTTTTCATGCTTAATCCCTATATGACTGCCATGCTGGTTCATGGTCATGGAAGTCAGCTTATGACTGCGGCTTATATACCCTGGATGCTCTGGGCGACACTGCGGCTTATGGTGCGTGGAGGGTTGACTGAGGCGGGTATACTTGCTCTTGTTGCCGGGTTTCAGCTGCAGCGAGCTCATGTACAGATTGCTTACTATTCGTGGATGCTTACGCTTTTGTTTGTTCTGTTCCTTTTCATTTCACGCAGGGACTCTTTTAAGAAAAACCTTCTGCTCTCTTCACTTCTTTTAATGGCACTTCTGTGTGGCGTTGCCATGTCAGCGTCGATTTATTTACCGGCATCTCAATATGCCGCCTTTTCAGTGAGAGGTGTGGCTGCTGAGGGAGGCAGTGCTTCATGGGATTACGCTACCATGTGGTCGATGCATCCTTTGGAACTGCTGACTTTTTTTGTTCCGGGGAGCTTTGGTTTTGGTGGGGTTACTTACTGGGGGTTTATGCCGTTTACCGACTTTCCTCATTATGCCGGTATTATTGTATTAATGCTTGCCATTGGTGGAGGTGCAATACGCAGGAAGGAGCCGTTGACCTGGTTTCTTGTTGCTGGATTGTTGGTTTTTATCCTGTTGTCGTTCGGGAGTTTTTTCAGCCCTGTTTTTAATCTGTTTTACTCTGCCGCTCCATTGTTCAGCAAGTTCAGAGTTCCTTCGATGGCGCTGATCATGGTTTATTTGATTATAGCTTTTTTTGCTGCTACAGGGGTTCAAGAATTGCTTCAGTGCCAGTCGGACAAATTGAAGAAACTTCTTTATAGCGGAGCTTTTGCTTTTGCGGGGATTATGCTTCTTTATTTTGTTTTTGAACAGCGTTTTGAAGGTTTTTTCCGTTCTCTTTTTCCTGATCCTTCCGTTAGGGGTTTTGATATGGCCTTTATGGTCAATAAAGTGCGGTGGGAGAACCTGAAAGAAAGTTTCTTTACCGTTATGCTGGTTGTTGCTCTTTCTTTGGGGGTGATCTCGATCATTATCAAGAATATATTCTCCCGGAATTTGTCAATTGTGATGCTGCTGCTTATTGCGCTTGGCGATATTTTCTGGCTGGATATGCAGATAATTTATCCTTCTGCCGTTTCTCTGCGTTCTCCGGTTCTGACTGATGGCATTATGCTTGGCTTTCCGGCATGATGATATTACCCGTTTTCTAATTTCCAGAAAAGGGTTGTTCAGAATCTACCCTTCTGGACCACTTTTTACGGAAAACAAGTTTGCTCTTTTTGGGATTGAGTCGACTGGCGGCTACCATGCGGCAAAACTGAAGCTGTATGAAGCGTTTCTAGCAAAAAGCGGAAACCTTGCCAATCTGAATATTCTCAGAATGCTTAATGTTGCCTATGTCATCAGTCCGGAACCGTTAGAGAATCCAGCACTTAAACTGCTAAAAACAGGGACTCTCCAGCTGGTAACCGGACCTATTATGGCTTATGTCTATAGTCTTCAGGGGGCCGCTCAGAGGGCATGGTTCGCTGAGCGCGTTACTGCGATTAAAAGCGATGAGGCATTGTATGCGAAGCTTGTTGATGAACATGCTGCTTCTGGTGAGGTATATATTGATGGGTCGCTCTGGACCGGCACCCGAACATTTGCAGGGGCAGCGGTTACATCGCTTGATGCAAAACCTGAGTCTCTGGTTCTGAAGGTTTCAGCTGAGGCAGAGGCATTTCTGGTAGTCAGTGAAATCTATTATCCTCTCCGGTGGAAGGTAAAGGTTGATGGCAGGAATGCATCAATACTGAAAGTGAATGGATTATTTCGAGGTGTCATTATTCCAGCCGGCAGCAGGGAGGTGCATTTCTCTTACGACAGAAGTGGGTTTGAAGCTGGGCGATGGATATCTTTTGCCGCATTTGCGATGGCAATACTTATGGTTGCAGGTGGAGTGCTGAAGAGGGTCGTTTACTCGAGAAACGTTTATCATAAGACGAGAGGAGAAATGGAGTGAAAAAATTCAAAATTTTACCATCATCTTTGCTAAGGCAGAAAAGTTTTTACTTGATTGCCCGGTAGCTTGAAAGTCAGTGTTTGTAAGCGGCGGGTTGACTCTTGGCAGGGGAAATGGGGCGAATGCAATATTTTTTCTCAAGAGATCAAAAATGATGATTTAGGTTTTGTTTTTTTTTATAATTCTCTTACATTGACTGTCCTTATGGATTTTTAAGATTGCGTTTTTTGTAATCAGAGGTTTTTAAATAGAAAGAGAGTTTCAGTATGCCGACGATTCAGCAGCTCATCAGGCTCGGAAGAAGTGTAAAAGCATCAAAAACAGCGTCACCGGCGCTTGATAAGTGCCCACAGAAGCGCGGGGTTTGTACTCGTGTTTACACGACAACACCAAAAAAACCTAACTCAGCGTTGCGTAAGGTTGCGCGTGTAAGGTTATCCAACAAGATTGAAGTTACAGCATATATCCCGGGAGAGGGTCATAACCTGCAGGAGCACTCAATTGTCTTGATCAGGGGTGGCAGGGTCAAGGATCTTCCTGGTGTGCGCTATCATATTGTGCGCGGTTCGCTGGATACGTCCGGTGTTTCCGATCGTAAGCAGAGTCGGTCTAAGTATGGGGCCAAGCAGCCGAAAGCCGGTGCAGCTGCTCCTGTCAAGGGTAAAGGCAGATAGGTCCAATCATAAATTCATAGAAGAATATGCCGAAAAAAGGTGGCTATAAGAGAATAGGTGTTGATTTTCGTTACGGGGATGAAAGTGTAGCCCGTTTTATCAATGCTGTAATGCTTGATGGTAAGAAAGCAGTGGCGACAAAGATAGTTTATGATGCTTTTGCTATTATTGCTGAAAAAATGACTGGTGAGGATCCGCTTGAGGTGTACCGTAAGGCGATGTCGCATATTGCGCCGGTGGTTGAGGTTCGCAGTAAGAGGGTTGGTGGTGCTACGTATCAGATTCCTATGGAGGTTAAGGCTTCCAGGAGGGGTGCTCTTGCGTTCCGTTGGCTTAAGTTGTATGCTGCAAAGCGTGGAGGTAAGTCCATGGCTGAAAAGCTTGCTGCTGAGTTGATGGATGCTGCTAACGAGCAGGGTGCGTCAGTTAAAAAACGTGATGAGGTTCACAGAATGGCTGACGCTAATAAGGCGTTTGCGCATTTCAGGTTCTAAGTTGTTATCAAAGTGTAGGGTAAAAGGTCAAAAAATTTGTTATGGCAAGGCTTGTTGATTTAGATAAAGTACGTAACATCGGTATCATGGCTCACATTGATGCCGGTAAAACGACGACAACAGAGAGGATTCTGTATTATACGGGTCGTTTACACCGGATGGGTGAGGTGCATGAAGGTGGGGCGACTATGGACTGGATGGATCAGGAAAAAGAGCGTGGTATAACAATCACCTCTGCGGCCACAACATGTTTTTGGACGCCTAAATTTGGTAATTATACTGGCGTTTATCATAGGATTAATATCATTGATACGCCTGGGCATGTGGATTTTACGGTTGAAGTTGAGCGTTCGCTGCGTGTACTTGATGGTGCTGTAGCACTTTTTTGTGCTGTTGGTGGAGTTGAACCTCAGTCGGAAACCGTATGGCGTCAGGCGAATAAATATGGTGTGCCGAGAATTGCCTATGTCAATAAGATGGATAGGACTGGTGCAAACTTTTTTGAGACTGTTAAGGCTATAAGAGAGAGATTGGGTGCTAATCCAGTTCCTCTTCAGATACCGATCGGTGAGGGTGAGATTTTTGCTGGTTTCGTTGATCTTATCCGGATGAAGGGTATTATTTATGATAAAGAAGATGGCAGTACCTATGAAGAAGTCGAAATTCCGCATGATCTGCAGAATGAGGCGAGGACTTGGAGGATTAATATGCTGGAGGCTGTTTCGGAGCATAATGACACTCTCCTTGAAAAGTATTTGAATGGTGAGGAGATTACAGAGGAAGAGATAAGAAACGTTTTGCGTCAGGCGACGTTGAAGGTTACCATTATTCCTGTGCTTTGTGGTTCTTCATTTAAGAATAAGGGCGTTCAGTTTATGCTGGATGCCGTTGTAGAGTATCTTGCGTCTCCGGTGGATGTCGGTGCTGTTGAGGGTCACCATCCTCGTACTGAAGAGTCGATAACGCGTGAGCCGAGGGATGAAGAGCCTTTTGCCGCGCTTGCCTTTAAAATCGCGACTGATCCATTTGTTGGTAAACTGACATTTTTCAGGGTTTACTCGGGTGTCCTTAAGGCTGGCAGTTATGTTCTTAATACCATGACTGGTAAAAAAGAGCGTATCGGTCGTGTGCTTCAGATGCACTCCAATAAGAGAGAAGATATAGATTGTGTTTATTGTGGCGATATTGCAGCAGCTGTTGGTTTGAAGGATGTAAGAACAGGTGATACGCTCTGTGATGAAAATAATCCGGTTGTTCTCGAAAAAATGGTTTTTCCTGAGCCGGTTATTGAAATCGCTATTGAGCCTAAGACCAAGGCAGATTCCGATAAGCTCGGTATGTCGCTTGCCAAGCTTGCTGAAGAGGATCCTACATTTAAAGTTAAAACTGATGATGAAACCGGCCAGACTCTGATTGCTGGTATGGGTGAACTTCATCTTGAAATTTTGGTAGATAGACTCAAGCGTGAGTTTAAGGTTGAGGCCAATGTGGGTCAGCCGCAGGTTGCTTATCGTGAGACTATCAGAAAATCAGTTGATTTTGAGGGTAAATTTGTTCGTCAGTCAGGTGGTAAAGGTCAGTTTGGACTGGTTAATATTAATGTTGAGCCGCTTGAGGAAGGTAAGGGATACGAGTTTGTTGATGCTGTCAAGGGTGGTGTGATACCGAGAGAGTATATTCCAGCTGTCAATGCAGGTGTGCAGCAGGCCATGAAGAGTGGTGTTGTTGCAGGTTATCCTATGCAGGATATTAGAGTTACCTTGTTTGATGGTAAGTATCATGAGGTTGACTCTTCTGAGATGGCTTTCAAGATTGCAGGTTCAATTGGATTTAAAGGGGCTGCTAAAAAAGCTGACCCAGTTCTGCTTGAGCCGATCATGAAGGTTGAGGTTATTACTCCTGAAGAGTATCTTGGTGATGTGATGGGTGATCTTTCAAGCCGTCGCGGTCATATAGAAGGTATGGGGCAGAGGGCTGGAGCTCAGTTTGTCAATGCAAAGGTGCCGCTTTCGGCAATGTTTGGATATTCGACCGATCTTCGTTCAATGAGTCAGGGCAGGGCTAATTATTCTATGGAATTTGATTGTTATCGCGAAGTTCCTCGCAATATTGCAGAGGCTTTGCAGGAGAAAAGGGTAAGTAAGGATTCAGATTAAGCCGGCGAGACAGACTATCAGTTTTAACTACTACAAACAATAAAGATAACCGTTACGGAGATAAGTTATGGCAAAAGAGTCCTACAAAAGGGATAAACCCCATGTAAATATAGGTACCATCGGTCACGTTGACCATGGTAAAACAACCTTGACTGCTGCAATTACCTCGGTTCTTGCAAAGCAGGGTCTTGCGCTGCAGCGTGATTTCGGCAGTATCGATAAGGCTCCAGAAGAGAGAGAACGCGGTATTACCATTTCAACTGCGCACGTTGAGTATCAGACGAAAAAACGTCACTATGCACATATTGACTGTCCAGGTCATGCTGACTACATTAAAAACATGATTACTGGTGCTGCTCAGATGGATGGCGCTATTCTTGTAGTAGCAGGTACTGATGGTCCTATGCCTCAGACTCGTGAGCACATTCTGCTTGCTCGTCAGGTTAACGTTCCTTCACTTGTTGTGTTCCTGAATAAAGTTGACATAGCTGATCCTGAACTTATCGAGCTCGTTGAGCTTGAGCTCAGAGAACTTTTGACTCAGTATGATTTCCCTGGTGATGATATTCCGATCATTAAGGGCTCTGCTTTGAAGGCTCTTGAAGGTGATCCGGAAGCAGAAAAATCTATTATGGAGCTTATGGATGCAGTTGACGATTTTATTCCTGATCCAGTTCGTGATGTTGATAAGCCATTCCTGATGCCAGTAGAAGATGTGTTCTCTATTTCCGGTCGTGGTACTGTTGGTACAGGCAGGATTGAGAGAGGACGTATCAAGATCAACGAAGAAGTTGAAATTGTTGGTATCAGACCAACTCGCAAGTCAGTCGTTACCGGTATCGAGATGTTCCAGAAGCTTCTTGATGAAGGTCAGGCTGGTGATAACGCCGGTCTTCTTCTCAGAGGTGTTGATAAGACAGAACTTGAGCGTGGTATGGTTATTGCAAAACCAGGTACAATCAAGCCTCATACTAAGTTCAATGCTCAGGTCTACATTCTTAAAAAAGAAGAAGGTGGTCGTCATACACCATTCTTTAATGGATATCGTCCTCAATTCTACTTCCGTACCACAGATGTTACTGGTTCAGTAACGTTGCCTGAAGGTGTTGAGATGGTTATGCCTGGCGACAACCTTGGTGTTGATGTTGAGTTACTTGCTCCTATTGCTATGGATGAAGGTCTGCGTTTTGCTATCCGTGAAGGCGGTCGTACCGTTGGTGCGGGTTCAGTAACAAAGATCATCGAATAATAGATTGTACGGGCGTCCCGGGACAGGGCCTTGAAATCCTGTCCCTTTTTTATTGATAACACGAAAAAGGGTTGACAAGTGGCTGTACAGCAAAAGATAAGAATCAAGCTCAAGTCTTACGACCATAGTCTGGTTGATAAGTGGGCTCTAAGGATTATTGATGTAGTCAAGCAGACAGATGCGATCATCTTTGGTCCAATACCCCTGCCCACAAAATCACATGTTTATACCGTGAACCGGTCTCCGCATGTTGATAAGAAGTCTCGTGAGCAGTTTTCTTTCTCCTCTCACAAGAGGTTGATCGAAATTATAAACCCGACATCCAGGACCATTGATATGTTGATGAAGCTGGAGCTTCCAAGTGGCGTTGATGTTGAAATTAAGTCTTAAAGAATTAGAATAGATAATTCATATGGGTGCGATTCTTGGAAAGAAAATCGGCATGACCCGTTTATTCAATGATAAACGCGAAGCAGTATCCTGCACGATTATCCAGGCAGGTCCATGCTTTGTGACACAGGTTAAACGTGTTGATACAGACGGTTACGATGCTTATCAGGTCGGTATCGGGGAAAGAAAAGAGAAAAAGGTAAGTAAGCCATTACAGGGTCATTACAAAAAGGCTGGTGTTGCACCTGGTTTCAAGTTGGCTGAGTTTGATTTTAAAGAGCTCAATCAGGAACTTGAGTTAGGAAGTTCTGTCAGTGTTGAGTCGTTCAAGGAAGGCGAGATTGTTAATGTTCTCGGTGTTTCAAAAGGTAAAGGTTTTGCCGGTGTTATGAAGCGTCACAATTTCAGTGGCGGTCAGAGAACACACGGTCAGTCTGACCGGCAGAGAGCACCAGGATCAGTTGGCGGTTCATCCGATCCTTCCAGGGTTTTTAAGGGTACCAGAATGGCTGGCCGCATGGGATCAGACAATATTACTGTCAGGAATCTTGTGATTTTCAAGATCATGCCTGAATCCAATCTTATTGTGATAAAGGGATCTGTACCGGGGCCAAAAAATTCCTATGTCAAGATTGTTTCTACAAAAAAGTAAAAGCTGAATGCGCGAAGCTATGGAACTTAAAGTCTTAAATACCGGCGGTACTGAAACCGGGGAAGTGGTAACGCTCCGTGATGATATATTCGGCGCTGAAATATCTGAACATGCGATGTATCTTGACGTAAAGTCGATTCTCGCACATAAGAGGCAGGGAACTCACAAGTCGAAAACCCGTGGCGAAGTAAGAGGTGGAGGCAGAAAGCCTTTGCGTCAGAAAGGCACTGGTAATGCACGTCAGGGTTCTTCACGTTCGCCAGTTAATATCGGCGGTGGAACGATATTCGGACCTACGCCTCATGCATATGATCAGAAAGTTAACAAGAAGGTAAAGCTTCTGGCAAGACGCTCTGCATTGAGCTCAAAGGCGAAAGCTGGTCAGATTCTTATTGTAGAAGATTTCAGGTTTGAACAGATAAAGACAAAGCCATTTGCCGATATTCTGAAAAATCTAGGTCTTTCCGAGAAAAAAACCTTGATGCTTACGCCTGAGTATGATATGATTATTGCAAGATCGGGCAGAAATATTGAGGTGCTTAATATTATGACTGCGGATAAGGCATCAACGTATGATATTCTCCATAGCCACACGCTACTTGTTCAGAAGACCGCGTTGAAAACAATAGAAGATACATTAGGGTAATTGCAGTTTTCCAGAAAAAGGAGATAAAGAGATGAAAAACCCGTTGTTGCGCCCCTGGTTGACTGAAAAAAGTACAGGGCTGACAGAGAAGAAAGGACAGTACGTCTTCATCGTTAAACCCGATGCGGATAAGACAGATATAAAGATCGCAGTAGAGAAGAAATTTGGTGTAGAAGTAAAGTCGGTTCGCACGGTAAACTGTCTTGGGAAATCCCGTAGCCAGAATACCAGAAAAGGGTTGATTACTGGTAAAAAGAGTGACTGGAAAAAAGCGATAATCACTCTAAAAAAGGACCAGTCAATAGACTACTACTCAGGTTCAGCCCAGAAGAGCGAAGGATAGAAATCATAAAAAGGATAGATCATACATTCAAATGGCTATAAGGAAATTACTGCCGGTAACGCCAGGGTCAAGGTTTATGTCATACCCTGCATTCGATGAAATAACAAAAAGTACGCCTGAAAAAGGTTTGCTTGTTACCCTCAAGAAGTCGGGTGGCCGCAATAGTGCAGGAAGGAAGACTTCAAGGCATAGAGGCGGTGGACATAAAAGGCATTACAGGATTATCGATTTTAAGCGCAATAAGGATGGCGTTCCTGCAACGGTTGCTGCTATTGAGTATGATCCGAATCGTTCATCAAGAATTGCATTATTGCATTATAATGATGGAGAAAAACGTTATATTCTCGCCCCGAAAGGTTTAAATGTTGGGGATAAAGTGGAGAGTGGTGAAAAGGTCGAAATAAAGGCTGGCAACACTATGCCTTTGAAAAATATACCGCTTGGCACTGATATTCATAATATTGAGATGAAGGCCGGTAAAGGTGGTCAGATTGTAAGGTCAGCAGGTGGGTTTGCTGTACTTGCTGCGCGTGAAGGTGATTATGTAACACTGAAGCTTCCTTCAGGCGAAATCCGTAAGCTCAGGGTTGAATGTCGTGCAACCATCGGTGTTGTAGGTAACAGCGATCATGAGAATGTAGTATTAGGAAAGGCCGGCAGAAGTCGTTGGCTTGGTATCCGTCCGCAGACAAGAGGTATGGCGATGAATCCGGTCGATCACCCGATGGGTGGTGGTGAAGGTAAATCAAAATCAGGCGGTGGAAGAAAGCATCCTATGTCGCCATGGGGTCAGCTTGCGAAGGGTTTGAAGACCAGAAACAAGAAAAAGGCTTCACAGAAATTGATTGTACGTGGCAGAAACGCCAAATAACTATAGCGGTTAACAACAACAAGCAGAGAAATTATGCCAAGATCACTTAAAAAGGGACCGTTCATTGATATAAAGCTGGAGAGACGGATCCTTGATATGAATAGCAAGGGTGAAAAAAAGGTTATTAAGACCTGGTCCAGGAGTTCAATGATTTCGCCTGATTTTGTAGGTCATACGGTTGCTGTGCATAATGGCAAGAGTCATGTGCCGGTTTATGTAGGTGATAATATGGTAGGTCATAAGCTTGGAGAGTTTGCCCCGACGAGATCGTTTCGCGGCCATGCTGGTGGTGGAAAGGCCGAAAAAGGTGGATCAGCACCAAGGAAAAAATAAATTGAAAAACGCGAAAGGGTAAAGATATCATGCAAGCTAAAGCAATTTTACGGGATACACCAACATCGCCAAGGAAAATGCGTCTTGTGGCAGGTCTCGTTCGTGGGAAACAGGTTGATCTGGCAAAGGCTATTTTGCTGAATTCAACCAAGGCCGCTTCACGAAATGTTATGATGACGCTTAAATCAGCCGTTGCGAATTACGCACAGCTGAATCCAGATGAGAGAGTCAGTGATCAGGAGCTTTTTGTCAAGACTATTTTTGTTGATGAAGGTACTACACTGAAAAGAACACTTCCGGCTCCTATGGGTCGAGCATTCAGGATACGTAAAAGATCGAATCATCTGACTATCGTCATTGATAAGGTTAAAAATCCAGTAACAAAATAAAAACAAGGAGAGCGCATTGGGTCAGAAAGTTAATCCTACTGGATTCAGGCTCGGTATTATCAGGGATTGGGCTTCACGTTGGTATGACGACAGTCCGGTCATTTCTGAAAAAATAAAGCAGGATCACGTTATACGTACCTACGTTCTTGCACGGTTGAAGAAGGAAAGAGCTGGTATAGCACGCATTATTATTGAGAGAACAACAAAGAATGTCAAAATCAATATTTATGCAGCTCGTCCCGGTGCCGTTGTAGGAAGAAAAGGAGAGGAAATCAACAATCTTTCTCAAGAGCTTAGCCGTATCACTGGTAAAGAAGTTAAAATAGATGTTGTTGAGGTAGTCAAGCCTGAAATTGAGGCCCAACTCATTGGGGACAATATTGCATACCAGCTTGAAAATCGTGTATCGTTCAGAAGAGCTATGAAACAGGCTATCCAACAGGCTATGCGTTCTGGTGCTGAAGGTGTCAGAATCAAGTGTGGGGGTCGTCTTGGCGGTGCAGAAATAGCACGTTCAGAACAGTATAAGGAAGGTAAAATACCCCTTCATACCATTCGTGCCAATGTTGACTATGCGAGTTGTACAGCTCATACCATTGCCGGTACCATCGGAATAAAGGTTTGGGTTTACAAAGGTGAGGTACTCGTTCAGCGTATTGATGCGATTGAAGAGGATGAGCTGAAGAGAATCAAGGAAAGACGCAATGACTCGGGTCCAAGAGGTCGTGACAATCGCGATAGTCGCAGCAAAAGACGCCCGCGCACTAAGCGGTCTTAATATCAAGTACCATACAATAAGAAAACGAATGGAGTTGCCTGTATGTTAATGCCAAAGAGAGTTCAATATAGAAAGACACAAAGAGGCCGCATGAAAGGCAATGCAGGTCGGGGTACCGATGTATCTTTCGGTTCTTTCGGTCTGAAAGCAATTGAGGGGGCATGGATTACAGCCCGTCAGATTGAGGCAGCACGTGTTGCAATGACAAGGTTTATGAAGCGGGATGGTAAAATCTGGATCAGGATTTTTCCGGATAAACCGGTAACAAAAAAACCTGCTGAAACCCGAATGGGTTCTGGAAAAGGTTCTCCGGAGTTTTGGGTGGCGGTTGTTAAGCCAGGAAGAGTTATGTTTGAGGCTGACGGTATACCGAAAGAAGTTGCTACAGAGGCTTTTCGCCTTGCAGCAAAGAAACTACCAATCAAGACCAGGTTCATTGTTCGTCCTGATTACGAAGGTTAAAACGCAACTAATTCGACAAGAGGGTTACTTATTATGAAAAAGTATGAAATTGCGGCATTGAGCAAACAGGAATTGATCGACAGGCTCAAAGAGCTTGAAGACCGACTTGCCGATATCAATTTTTTTAAGGTTATTGAGCAGCCGCAGAATCCTATGGTTTTTCGCAATTCAAGACGGGATATTGCGCGCATGAAAAACCGGCTCCATCAACTCGCTGCCGCCGAAACAGGCCAGGCTTGAGGGTAGGCAAACTTAAAAAACCGTTTATTTACATGGAAGAGCATACAATGGATAGTGTATCAAAGGCGCAGAATGTTCCGGAAAGGGGCAGGAAAAAAAGTTGGTTAGGTAAGGTTGTCAGTGATAAGATGGATAAAGCTTGCGTTGTTGCTGTAGAGCGCAGGGTACAGCATCCTGTCTATAAGAAATATTTCAAGAAAACAACCAAGCTGATGGCTCATGATGAAAAAAATGAAGCCGGAATTGGTGATCTTGTAAAGGTTGTGGAGTGTCGTCCTTTGAGCAAGAGAAAGAGTTGCAGGTTGGTTGAAATTATTGAAAAAGCCAAGTAAGAAAGGATTTTTTTACATTTAATAAAGTTTGAAACAGGATGATCCAGAAAGAAACAAATCTGGTTGTTGCCGATAACAGCGGAGCAAAAAAAGTACGTTGTATTCATGTTTTCGGTGGAACCGGGAGGCGTTATGCCTCATTGGGTGATCAGATTATTGTATCAGTCAAAGCAGCTGTACCTGGTGGTATTGTAAAAAAGAAGGATGTGTGCAGGGCTGTTGTTGTACGCTGCGTCAAGGAATCGCGTAGAAAAGACGGTTCGTACATTCGTTTTGATGAGAATGCTGTTGTTCTACTTAATGCGCAGGGTGAGCCAAGAGGAACCCGTATATTTGGACCCGTGGCTAGAGAACTTCGTGACAGAAAATTTATGAAGATTGTCTCGTTGGCACCAGAAGTATTATAAGAGGTGCATCAGGCGGGAGTAACTCAGTTGGTAGAGTCACAGCCTTCCAAGCTGTTGGTCGCGAGTTCGAGTCTCGTCTCCCGCTCAGGATTTTATGAATAATATCATATCAGTGAAAAATGAAAACAGGTATCAAGAAGGTAAAGCTGCACGTCAAGAAAAACGACTCTGTTGTCGTTATCAGCGGTAATGATAAAGGTAAGGCGGGCAAGATACTTAAAGTATTTCCTCTCAAAAGTCGGGTTATAGTTGAAGGGGTCAATATCAGAAAGCGCCATATGCGTCCTACCCAAGGGCAACCTCAGGGTACGATTATTGAAAGAGAGTTTCCTATTCATGCTTCAAACGTGAAGAAAAGTTAAGTTTTTCCATTCAATGTCGGGATGACAAAGACCATCCTGATTAACAGATAAAGAATAAGATGGCCAAGAACACAGAAAAAACACCTGCAAATCCTTCAGTAGCAAGACTCGAAACTTTCTATAAGGAAAAAGTTACACCGAAGCTTATTGAGCGCTTTCAGTACAAAAATGTCATGAAGGTTCCAAGGCTAAACAAAATATCCATTAATATTGGTGTTGGTGCAGCAGCAGCAGAACCAAAGCTGCTTGAAATTGCCTTGCAGGAGCTTGGTCAGATTACCGGTCAGAAACCACAGATTCGTAAATCGAAAAAAGCGATATCAAACTTCAAGCTACGTGAAGGTCAGCCTATTGGCTGCCGCGTAACTCTTCGTCGCAAGGCCATGTATGAGTTTTTTGATCGTTTTGTGAGTTTAGCCGTTCCAAGAATTCGTGATTTTCGTGGACTCAGTGATACTAGTTTCGATGGTCGCGGGAATTACACTGTTGGTGTTAAGGAGCAGATTATTTTTCCGGAAATCGATATTGATAAAGTACCGAGAATATCCGGAATGGATATCAGTTTTGTAACTTCCGCATCGACTGATGAAGAGGCCTATGTGCTGCTTTCGGAACTTGGGATGCCATTCAAAAAGAAGATCAACTAAATAATACAGAAAACAGATGGCCAAGAAAAGTGTTATAGCAAGGAACGAGAAAAGAATAAAACTGGTAGAGAAATACGCAGTCATCCGTGCAGAGCTGCTTAAGGCCGGTGACTATGAAGCCCTCCGTAAGCTGCCGAGAGACAGTTCAGCGACAAGAGTTCGTAATCGTTGTGTTCTTACTGGCCGTGGAAGAGGCGTTTATGCAAAGTATGGATTGTGCCGGCATATGTTCCGTAAGTTTGCCCTGGAAGGGAAACTCCCTGGCGTTAAAAAAGCAAGCTGGTAATGCCACTTGCAAGAGTTAAAGAAAGGTATTTGATCATTTTCGAAAGTAACCAACGTTTGCTATGCCTGTAACGGATTCAATTGCAGATTATATCACCCGTATCAGAAATGCGGGAAGAGCAAAAAATAAAACAACTGATATCCCATATTCGAAGCTTAGGGAGAATCTCTCGCAATTGCTCGTGGAGAAAGGGTACATTAAAAGTTTTACGGTCATTACCACCGAAAAATTTCCTTTTATACGGATTGATCTGAAGTATACAGCTCATGGTGACCCGGCTATTAAGGAGATTACAAGAGTAAGTAAGCCAGGTCGGCGTGTTTATGACGGAAAGGATATTAAAAAATATCTTGGTGGTCTCGGGTTGTACATCATTTCGTCTTCGAAAGGTGTTATAACTGACAAAGAGGCAAGGGCACAGGGAGTTGGCGGTGAAATCCTGTTCCGTATCTATTAATCCATAAGCCAAAGAGCATTAGAATACCATGTCAAGAATAGGAAAAATGCCCATACCCCTGAGCGATCAGGCGAAGATAGAGATCAGTGACTTGAACGTCAAGGTAACAGGTCCTAAAGGCTTTCTGGAGCAGAGGCTTACGGATCAGGTAATCGTTACGCAAGAAGGTGATCTTGTTACTGTTAAAAGAGTTGATGACAGCAAGAAGGCTAAATCACAGCATGGTCTTTATCGTATGCTTATCAGCAATATGATTGAGGGAGTGACAAAGGGTTTTACAACAAAGCTAGAGATTGCTGGTGTTGGATATCGTGCAGAGCTGAAAAATGATCTGCTTGCACTGACACTTGGTTATTCACATATGATTTATTTTAAAGCTCCTGATGAAATTAAAATTGAGGTGCCTGATCAGGTTACCGTTCTTGTAAGCGGGATAGATAAGGCTCTTGTAGGTCAGGTTGCCGCAAAGATCCGCTCATTCAGGAAGCCTGAGCCATATCGTGGAAAGGGTATCAAATATTCAGGTGAAGTTATCCGTCGTAAGGAAGGTAAGGCTGCAGGTAAGTAAGTAATGAATGCAGAGCTCAAGTAGTCAGGCAATAACATTATACAACGGTTCAAGAGAATGAGTCAAATCGATAAAGCCTCCAGGAGGCAAAAAATCAAGGACAGAAGCAGAGGCAGCGTCCAGGGTACGGAGACAAAGCCAAGGCTTTGTGTCTACAGAAGCCTTTCGCAGATTTACGCGCAGCTTATTGATGATGTTAATGGGAAAACCATTATCGCTGCATCAACGATGTCAAAAGACAACAAGGCTCTACAGGGTACAAAGTCTGAGGTTTGCCGGATTATTGGCAAGCAAATCGGAGAAAAAGCCCTTGCCTCGGGTATAACAAATGTAGTATTTGACAGGAATGGATTTCGTTATCATGGTAGAGTCAAGTCGTTGGCTGATGGTGCGAGAGAAGCAGGACTGATCTTTTAACAACTTTTCAAAGAGAAAGTAAATGGCGAAAACATCTGCTAAGATTATAAGGCCCGGAGAATTAAATCTGAAAGAGAAGCTGGTTCATATCAACAGGACTGCAAAGGTTGTTAAAGGCGGTAAACGTTTTGGATTTAACGCTATTGTTGTTGTTGGCGATAAAGAGGGTCATGTGGGTTATGGGCTCGGTAAAGCTAATGAAGTGCAGGATGCTATTGCAAAGGGCATAGAAGATGGCAAGAAAAATGTTATCAAAGTGCCGATTGTGAAGGGTACGATACCTCACCAGATTGTTGCAAGGTATGGTGCTGCCAAGGTTATGATGAAGCCTGCAACGCCAGGTACCGGGCTTATTGCTGGTGGTGCCGTCAGAGCTGTTCTTGAAATGGCAGGAATTCATGACATTCTGACAAAATCGCTTGGGTCATCCAATCCGCATAATGTGGTGAAAGCTGCAATTAAAGGGTTGCAGAGCATTTCTGATGCTTATGACGTCGGCGAAAGACGGTCAAAGAGCCTGACTGAGGTTTTTGAAAGCTAAAATTAGAGAATGTGATCATGAGTGAGAAAACGCTAAAAATTACACAGGTGCGGAGCATCATTGGTGGAACGAAAAAACAGAAAGCCACCATTAAGGCACTTGGACTTGGCAGACCAAACTACCATGTTGACAGGCAGGATAATCCTTGTACCAGAGGACAGATCAGGGTTGTACAGCACCTTGTAAAGGTTGAAGAAGTCTAAGATTTTTACTAATAGAAAGTCGGGAATTGAAACCATGGATTTAAGTTCACTTCGTCCAGCAAAAGGCGCAGTAAAAAATAAAAAGCGGGTTGGCCGCGGTCAAGGTTCAGGTAACGGAACAACAGCCGGCAAAGGTAACAAAGGTCAGCAGGCACGAAGCGGCTACAAGAGACCTATCTTTGAAGGTGGACAGGTTCCTGTATACCGTCGCCTACCTAAGTTTGGGTTTACTCCTCTTGACAGCAACCCTGTCAATACAGTAAATCTTTCTCAGATAGAGAAATGGATACAGGATGGACTTGTTGAAAACGAGGTTTCCATTCTGGATCTGAAGTCGATGCTTCATGCAAGCAATGCAGACTATTTCAAAATCCTTGGTAATGGTGAAATTACGAGCGCTCTTACTATTACTGCTCATGCGTTCAGCAAGAGTGCAGAGGAAAAAATTATTGCTGCAGGCGGCAAAGTAGTTAAGGCATTCCGTACACTTGAAGAAGCTTCAAAAGTCAGGGATCTACCATTTGAAGAGGCACTTTTGAAACCAAAGGCTGCTTTGGTCAAAAGAGTGAAAAAATCTCCTAAGCCCTGAATCCGTTAAAAGGACGCTATGAAGCTTAATGAAAGTATAAGGAACATTAATAAAATCCCTGAACTCCGCCAGCGGATCCTTTATACGCTTCTTCTGTTATTTATCTACAGACTTGGTTCCCACATTACCATCCCGGGTGTTGATGCGGCTGCAGTGTCAGGCGCATCTCAGACCCACTCCAACGATCTTTTCGGACTTTTTGATCTTTTTGTAGGTGGAGCTTTTGCCAGGGCTTCTATATTTTCTCTTGGCATTATGCCTTATATCTCTGCCTCGATCATTATTCAGTTGCTTGGTGCGGTGACTCCGTATTTTCAGAAGCTGCAGAAAGAGGGTGAGGACGGAAGACAGAAAATCAGCCAGATGACGCGTTATGGAACGGTTGTGATTGCTGCCTTGCAGGCTTGGGGGGTGAGTGTTAGTCTTTCGAGTCCTGCTTCATTTGGTAAAGTTGTTGTGCCTGATCCGGGCATATTCTTTTCTATGACGGTAGTAATTCTTTTGACTGCTGCTACTGTTTTTGTTATGTGGCTTGGCGAGAAGATTACTGAGCGTGGTATTGGTAATGGTATATCGCTCATTATTATGATCGGTATTCTTGCAAGGTTCCCTCAGGCGCTTGTTGCTGAATTCCGTTCTGTTTCGCTTGGGAGCAAGAACTGGATTATTGAGATCATTATTCTTGCCATGATGGCTGCAATTGTTGCTTTTGTTGTTGTTCTTACTGTTGGAACAAGACGCATCCCTGTGCAGCATGCCAAGCGGGTTGTCGGGCGCAAGGTCTATGGTGGAAGTACACAGTACATTCCGATGAGAATCAATACCGCCGGAGTTATGCCGATTATTTTTGCTCAGTCGATTATGTTCCTTCCCGGTACTTTTGTTTCATTCTTTCCAGAGAACGAAGTTATGCAGGGAATTGCTACTGTTATGGCCTATGATTCATGGTGGTATGCTTTGATGTTTGGAACCATGATTGTGTTTTTCACTTATTTTTATACAGCGATAGCTTTTAATCCTAAAGAGGTTGCTGATACCATGCGTCGTCAGGGTGGGTTTATTCCTGGTGTTCGCCCTGGTAAAAGTACAGCTGATTTTATAGATAATATATTGACTCGTATTACACTCCCTGGCGCCATATCACTAGCTATAATTGCAATACTTCCGACCTTTCTTACGAAGTTTGTTAATGTTACTCAGGGGTTTGCACAGTTTTTTGGAGGGACAAGTCTTTTGATTATTGTCGGGGTTGGCCTTGATACTTTGCAGCAGGTCGAAAGCCATCTCTTGATGCGTCACTATGATGGCTTTATGAAGTCGGGCAAGACACGTGGTCGACAGTCGAGGTAATTAATCCGAAATGATAACAATTAAGAGCGAGCGGGAAATTGAGCTGATGAGAGAATCTGGTGCCCTTGTGGCCAAGACTCTTGATTTGCTTGAACTGGAAATTAAGCCTGGCATGACGACCAAGCAGCTCGACTCAATGGCTGAAGAGTTTATCAGGGATCATCATGCTGTGCCAAGTTTTTTGAACTATGTTCCTAAAAGTGACCCTGATGTTATCCCTTATCCTGCAACTCTCTGCGTATCTCTGAATGAAGAGGTAGTGCATGGTGTGCCGAGTAAAAAAAGGGTTGTCAAGGAAGGTGATATTGTTTCTGTGGACTGTGGTGTTTACAAGGGCGGGTATCATGGGGATGCTGCCAGGACTTTTGTACTTGGGGTTATTGATGAAAAGGTTCAGCAGCTTGTAGATGTAACCAGAGAGTGCCTTGAGAAGGGGATTGCAATGGCTGTTGAAGGAAACCGCCTGCATGATATTTCTTCTGCCATAGAGGATTATGCGCGTTCTTTCAGATTCAGTGTTATTGAAAATATGGTTGGCCATGGAATCGGCAGTGAATTGCATGAGGATCCTGCTGTACCAAATTATGGCAGGAAGCATACAGGAGTAAAGCTTGTTGAGGGTATGACCCTTGCTATAGAACCAATGATTGCGCTTGGCAGATCTCGCAGGGCAGTCAGCAGAAGAGGTGGATGGGTTGCTGTAACAGAGGACGGTAAACCTTCGGCACATTTTGAACATACGATAGTTGTAAGACCCGGGCAAGCTGAAGTGCTGACTCGTACTTTTCTTGATAGATAAACTGTCTTGAACTGCTTGCAATATTATCGAATAAAGGAGCAAATAATTTGGCTAAAGAAGAATCAATTGAGATTGAAGGCGTGATTCTGGAAGCGCTTCCAAATGCGCAGTTTAAGGTAAAGCTTGAAAACAGCCTTGAGGTGCTTGCGCATGTTTCAGGTAAAATCAGGATGCATTACATTCGTATTCTGCCTGGTGACAAGGTAAAAGTCCAGATTTCTCCCTACGATATCACGAAAGGACGGATTACATACCGTTATAAATAAGTGATGAAATAGCTCATCATGGCTTTGATTTATTAATCAATATTTATTACATTACAAGCCTTTTCAGATTTCTGATTTAGTTGGATTAATTATTGCATGTGGGGGTTATTATGAAAATATATTCTTCTATTAAAAAACGTTGTGAGCACTGCCGAATTGTTAAGCGTAAAGGCAAAAGATTTGTGATTTGCAAAGTAAATCCAAGCCATAAGCAGCGCCAAGGTTGATCTTCAGAAAAAACAATAGAACTTTAAAGAACATATGAGGATAGCTGGGGTAAATTTGCCGTTAAACAAACATGCCGTTATTGCTTTAACGCATGTTTATGGTATTGGGAGAGCATCAGCAGAAAGCATTCTGCAGAAAGCAGGTATTGCACCTAACAGAAAGATCTCCGAGTTGAACGATGAAGAAGCGCATGCAATAAGAGAAATTATTGCCGAAGAATACAAGGTTGAAGGGCAGGCCCGTGGTGAACAACAGACTGCCATTAAACGTTTGATGGATATCGGTTGCTATAGAGGACTTCGTCATCGCCGCTCGCTGCCTGTTCGCGGACAGAGAACCCGGACTAACGCAAGGACAAGAAAAGGTAAACGTAAGACTGTTGCTGGTAAGAAGAAGGCGGCTAAGAAGTAGTAGTGTATAGGCAATAAAATCTTCGATACTAAAGAGTGTAAGTTCATGGCTACAATAAGCAGGAAAAAAAAGAAAATAAAGGTTACCCCTGAAGGTGCTGTGCATATTAAGGCATCGTTCAATAATATCATGGTAACCATTACCGATGTTCAGGGAAATACGGTTTCATGGTCAAGCGCTGGTAAGAATGGCTTTAAGGGGTCAAAAAAGAATACTCCTTACGCTTCACAGGTGACTTCTGAAGCAGCAGCAAAAGAAGCATATGACCTTGGAATGAGACATGTCGATGTCTTTATTAAAGGTCCTGGTGCAGGACGTGACGCTGCTATAAGGGCTTTGCAGGGTGCAGGCCTTGATGTACGGACCATTAAGGATATTACCCCTCTGCCGCACAATGGCTGCAGGCCTCCAAAGCGCAGAAGGGTCTGATTTTATATATTCATAGAATTTCAATGAAGCAATTGACATGGCAAGATTTAGAGGCTCAATAACAAAAGTATCACGCAGGTTAGGTATTGCGCTTGCACCGAAAGCTGAAAAATATCTCGAAAGACGTCCGTTTCCTCCTGGTCAGCATGGACAGGGCAGGAAAGGTAAGGTTTCAGAATATGCCCTCCAGCTTAGAGAGAAGCAGAAAATGAAATACCTGTATGGTATTCTTGAGAAGCAGTTCAGAAACTACTTCAAAAAAGCAGCCTCACAAAGAGGTGTTACTGGTGATAACCTTGTTAAGCTTATCGAAAGACGCTTTGATAATGTTGTTTTCCGTGCTGGTTTTGCTCCTTCGAGGTCAGCTGCACGTCAGCTTGTAACACACGGACATCTTCTTATCAACGGCAAGAAGGTCGATATTCCTTCTTATCTTGTTTCACCTTCTGAGCTGATTGAGTTCCGCCAGAGAAGTAAAAATATGGGAGCAGTTACAGACTCTCTTAATAAAACTCCGGAATCTCGTATTCCCGCATGGATTCAGGTTGACAAAGCAAATCAGAAGGCTGTGTTTCTGGCTGTTCCTGAAAGAGTTGATGTGCAGGAGCCATTTAATGAGCAGTTGGTTGTTGAGTTATACTCCAAGTGATTTTAATGAAATCTAAGGTATCAATACTATGATATACCAGATGCAGATGCCTGCAAAAATAGAAGTTGACGAAACTGCGCATACTGATCGTTTCGGCAGGTTCATTGCGCAGCCGCTTGAGCGTGGTTACGGTGTGACCCTTGGAAATGTGATGAGACGTGTTTTGCTTGCCTCACTTCCGGGTACTGCAATAACAGGAATAAAAATTGACGGCGTTTTTCATGAGTTTTCGGCGATAGATGGTGTCCGAGAGGATGTTCCGCAAATCGTGCTTAATCTGAAACAGGTTCGTTTTAAGTCGACATGCAAGAGGAATTGCAAGACCTCCCTTATCCTTGTAGGCCCGAAGGAGTTTACTTCAGGTGATATCGTGGCTCAGGAAGGCGAGTTTGAGGTGTTGAACAAGGAAATGCATATTGCTACTATAAATGCCAATACAACAGTCAAAATCGATCTTTTTATTGGAAGAGGTCGTGGCTACATACCTGCAGAGGAAAATAGACCTGAAGGTATGCCGCTTGGTTATATAGCAATTGATGCAATTTATACGCCGATAAGGAACGTAAAGTTTACGGTTGAAAATACTCGTGTCGGTCAGAGAACTGACTACGAGAAAATGATTCTTGATGTCGAAACCGATGGTTCAGTCACTCCTGATGATTCTATCAGTCTTGCCGGCAAGATTATCACTGAGCATGTTACGTTTTTTGCCAATTTCTCTCCAACCGAGGAAGAGTTTACCGAAGAAGAGTTTAAGCAGCAGGATGACGAGTTTGAGACTATGCGCAGGTTGTTGCATACCAAAATTGAAGATCTTGATCTTTCAGTGCGTTCCCATAACTGCCTGAGGCTTGCGGAAATTGATACTATAGGTGATTTGGTATCTCGCAAGGAGGATGAACTGCTTAACTACAAGAATTTTGGTAAGAAATCGTTGACAGAGCTTAAGGAACAGCTTGAAAAGTTTGACCTGAAGTTTGGTATGGATATTACCAAGTATCAGATGAAATGATAAATAGTAACCGTTTTTTTGAATTATTGAGATCAGGAAACAGTCATGCGTAAAGTTAAGCCGGCAAGAAAACTCGGAAGAACCGCAGCCCATAGAAAGGCGACACTCAGAAATTTGTCAACACAACTGCTTGTTTACAAGCGTATTGAGACAACTGAGGCAAAAGCAAAGGAGACCCGTCGGGTTGTAGAAAAGATTATTACAAAAGCGCGCAAAGGAACTGTGCATGCTCAGCGTGAAATTTTCAAAGATATCAGAGATAAGCAGGCAATCAGAATGCTTTTTGAAGAAATCGTAGCGAAAGTTGGTTCACGTAATGGAGGGTATACACGAGTCATAAAGCTTGCTCCTCGTTTTGGTGATGCTGCGAAAATGGCAGTTATCGAGCTTGTTGATTACATGGAGGCACCAGCAGCACATCAGAAAACCGGTAAGCAGGATCGTGCAAAACGTGTTAAAGGTTCAAAGAAAACCAGTGACGCACCTGCTGCAACTGCAGCTTCTGCTGAGTAAACAATCCACGCTTCTGGTGGGCTTAGACATTATTGATAGTCATTGTCGGAAGGATATTTATTTATCCTCGGGCAATGACTATTTGTTTTTCTGAGAAAAACGGGCTGATGCTGCTGATTGGGTACAAGTCTACTTTTACGGGAAACCCGTTATGTTCCTTGCGTGACTCTACTGCTTTTGTTATTTCTTTTTCCAGATTTCCCCCCTTCAGACAAATAAGAATACCTCTTGGTTTCAAGAGTCGTCCAGCGTAAGCGCAGAGTTGATCGAGAGGTGCTACTTGCCTTGAGAGGACGGTATCAAACACCACGCCTTTGAGTTCTTCTACCCTTGTATGCATGGCAATTGCGTTTTTAATGCCAAGTTCTTTGATCATTGCCTGGCAGGCAGCAATCTTTTTACCGGTAGCGTCCACCAGAAGGAACTGTGTGCTGGGAAAGGCGATTGAGAGCGGAATACCTGGCAGCCCTCCTCCTGTGCCCAAGTCAAGTACTGTTTCGCCTTCACTGAAGGAATGGTAAAGACTAATGAGGAGTGAATGAAAAATATGTTTGACGATAACTGGGGCGTCTTCTTTACGGCTTATCAGATTAATTTTGTGGTTCCATTGTTCGAGCAAGCTGCCATATTGGACTAACTGTTCGAGCGTTGAGGGGTTAAGCTCTAATGCCTGCTCGGCACATAAAGTCTGTAGTGTTGCCAAGTCATCATTCAATCGTTTCATAAGTACTTTCCTTCTGTTCAGTTGTTTACTGAAAAAACGACATTTTAAGATGAATGACAAATTGCCTTTGCTCTTTGGGTGTTATAGGGCTCCTTATTTGAGGAGAAATAGTTGTAAATTACTTCCCAAATCTAATGGTGTTGTGTTTTATGGGATGTAACTGCGGAAAATAGATATACTCTTTATGAATAATGGGTTGAGTAAGCATGTTTATGCGGTTATTATGGCAGGTGGTATCGGTAAAAAGTTATGGCCTGTTTCACGAAAAAAAATGCCAAAGCAGTTCGTTGATTTGTTTGATGAGGGTACCATGCTTGCTAAAACGGTGCAACGTATCAGCGGTATCGTTTTAGAGGATAATATTTTGATTATAACAAGCGAACTGGGTAGAAAGCTGATTTCTGCTTCTCTTGGCAGTTTTAGGGCTGACAATATTATTGTTGAGCCTTCCAGCAGGAATACAGCGCCCTGTATTGCTCTGGCAACGGCGCATATTAAAAAAAGGGATCCGGATGCTGTGACCATTGTGCTTCCTTCTGATCATCTTGTGCTTGATGAGATGGCGTTTACTAAAATTGTAGAAGCTGGTATTGAGATAGCCCAGGGGAAAAATGGACTGGTTACCATTGGTATTAAAGCTGACAGGCCAGAAATTGACTATGGATATATTCAGGCTGATGAGCAGATGTCACTTCCTTTGGCATTTTCAGCTGGTTGTGATTTTATGCTTTTCAGGGTAAAGGCTTTTGCTGAAAAACCGGATATTTCTACGGCAGTTGAGTTTCTTGAAAGCAAAGATTTTTATTGGAACAGCGGGATCTTTATCTGGCATATTGATGCGATATCAAGGGAGTTTGAACGATCAATGCCTGATTTATATAAGGATCTTTTGAATATCTATGAGAGCTTGGGTACTGAGAATGAACATAATGTTATTGAGCATGTTTATTCGTGGATTCACCCGATTTCTATTGACTACGGTATCATGGAGAAGGCTGATCCGGTTTTTGTGCTGACAGGGGAGTTTGGGTGGACTGATCTTGGATGCTGGGATGAGGTGTTGAAGGTTGCCGGAAGACGGAGCCTTATTGATGAGGAGACTCCTGACCTTCGCCTGATTCAGATAGATTGTGACAATGTTTTTGTCAGGAAGCCTGAGGGTAAGGTCGTCTGCATGATCGGGATAAGTGATGTGATCGTTGTGGAGACTGATGATGCTTTACTTATATGCAGTAAAGGGTCAACAAACAGAGTTGGTGACGTTGTTGATACCCTAAGACGGGAAGGGCTTGAGGAATATCTTTAAGTCCCGGGTTTATTAGACCAGCTTACTCCATCTTTTGTATCCTTGATTTCAATTCCTGCATCAAGGAGCTTGTCTCGAATTTTATCACTGAGTGCGAAATCCTTGTTTTTTCTTGCTTCAGCCCGGAGTTCGAGCAGAATATTCATCACGTCGCCGAGCGTCTTGCTGCCATGTTTGGTGTCATTAGCCATCAACTCTTCCCGACTTTTTAGGATACCAAGCACCTCACCTGCGTATGTTTCGAGGAAGGTTATCGCCTCTCCAGTGGCTTTGAGGGAGAGCCCTAGTGGTCTATCGAGCGCGCTATTGATAGCCTTGATAAACTCGAAGATCACCGATATGGCAACTGGTGTATTGAAATCGTCGTCAAGGGCCTTGTCGATTGTATCAAGCTGTATAAACGACTTGAAATTGAGTATTCCTGTTCCTGGAGGAGTTTTTATAAGACGGAGATAAGTATCCTGAAGCTTATCAAGACCAGTTTGTGATGCACTGAGGGCGACTTCGGAAAAGTCGAGGGGGGAGCGGTAGTGCGACTGAAGAATAAAGAATCTGATGACAATCGGATCGAAAATTTTGAATAGATCTTTAAGAGACGTGTGTCTTCCG
>JAPLFE010000135.1 GCA_026390855.1 Chlorobiales bacterium
ATTGCCTTTCAAACTTTTTCCGCTCTTGAAAAGAAGCGAAATCAGTAGTTTTTTCCTCAATATCTCATGCTTGCGCAGAGAATGGATGGGTAACTTATTCAAAACGTGAAGGAGCAATTTTTTTCATCAGCCAACCAGGGTTAAAATGGTTAGCACTTCGGTAGCTTACTGTCCTGCTGTACCCATTGCACTGCTTACTGAAAGTGAGTGACGGCCTTTGGCTCTTCTTGCCGACAAAACCTTACGGCCATTTTTCGTCGCCATTCTCTGTCTGAAACCATGCTTGTTTCTTCTTTTTCTATTCCGAGGCTGAAAGGTTCTTTTCATCGCTTATAGCTCCACACTTATTAAAATAATTCAAAAATACAGGGCGCGTAATTTAGCATAATGAACAATCATTAACAAATGCTTCCGTGACCCCACAGATATTAAGCATAAATCCTATGGCATTTTTCACAACAAAAGCCCCTTGACGCTGTAAAAAAAATTACTGCCCGCCACAAGTTATCAACAATGTTGACAACTTGTGGATAAAATATTTACACCTCTCAAAGACGCCTGAAAACCCTGCGAACGAAAGAATCAACACATGTTGACTACTTTTCCTCGCAGCAAATATAACGCATATAAATAAAACAACTTAACCTGTTGAGAACCCAACGGCATACTTACGCTTCATAGGAAAGGATTTTCATAAAGGAAATTGTTTTTTATCCACTTAAAACACTAACTTGTAAACAGTAAATGTTGATGGCTCCGAAAATTTCGGTCCTCACCTCCAAAATTCCAGTCTTTTATGCTCGAAGTTACGTCAAAAGCGTTTCCGGAATCTCCGCAAACCAATACCACAAAAAGCACCTTAATGGAGCAGCAAGTCTGGGAAGCATGTCTTAATGCAATCAGAGAAAAAATAAATCCTCTCGCTTTTAAAACCTGGTTTTTCCCAATTAGACCTCTGAGCTTTTCAGGTTCTGAACTTACCATAGAGGTTCCCAGCCAATTTTTTTATGAATGGATCGAAGAAAATTATTCATCCTTTTTAAAACAGGCATTAAAAGAGGTAATCGGGCCTGACGCAAGTTTGATGTATTCTATAGTAATGGATAAATCACAAGGCCAACCAGTAACGATAGAATTACCGCATCAAAACGCAATAAACACTGATTTCATTACTTCAAACCAGGCAGCAGTTGCTCGTTCTAAAAATACGGACGCATTTGAACGCAACCTTGCACGATTTGAAACTCACCTTAACCTGAAGTATACGTTCGACACCCTCATCAGGGGCGACTGTAACTCTCTGGCGTTTGCTGCATCAAAATCCGTTGCACAAAGCCCTGGTCAGAACGCCTTTAATCCACTCGTTATTTATGGCGGCGTAGGGTTAGGCAAAACGCATATGATGCAGGCAATTGGCAATAGTGTCCGGGAAAACAGGCTTTCGGAAAGGGTGCTGTACGTCTCAAGTGAAAAATTTGCCATCGATTTCGTCAATGCGATTCAGAACGGTAAAATCCAGGAATTTTCCTCCTTCTACCGCTCTATTGATGTACTCATCATCGATGATATTCAGTTTTTTTCCGGTAAGGAAAAAACACAGGAAGAAATTTTTCATATTTTCAACACTCTGCATCAATCAAACAAGCAAATTATACTCTCGGCCGACAGACCCATAAAAGATATCAAAGGAATTGAAGACCGTTTGATATCACGTTTTAATTGGGGACTTTCAGCCGATATCCAGCCTCCTGATTACGAAACACGTAAAGCTATTATTCTTAGTAAGTTACACCAAAGCGGAGTCAATCTGGATGAAGCTGTTATTGAATTTATAGCAACTAATATTACTGAAAACGTACGCGAACTGGAGGGCTGCATTGTCAAACTTCTTGCCGCACAATCGCTCGACAACAGAGAAATAGATCTGCAGTTTACAAAAACAACCCTGAAGGATATTATCCGGCATACAACAAAGCAGCTGACACTCGACACTATCGAAAAAGCAATTTGTTCCTACTTTTCCATCACACCCAATGATTTGAAAGGAAAATCAAAAAAGAAGGAAATCGCCGTCGGACGCCAGGCTGCCATGTATCTTGCTAAACATCTTACAGAATCTTCACTCAAAACGATAGGCCTGCATTTTGGTGGGCGTGATCACTCTACGGTCATCCATGCTGTAAACACTATTGCAAAACGAGTGGAATCACTGCCTGAGGAAAGGAAAAAAATAGAAGAGATCAAAAAAAGGATAGAGATTAGTTCCATGTAATCCCTGGTGTTGGTAGGGTGTTGATGGGTACTGTATTATATCTTGACAACCCTGTTCTTATCAACACTCTTTCGGGTAAAAAGAAATCATCAACAAACCGTACACATTTCATCACAAACCGAACAGGCAAGTTGTTAACAAAAAACAGAGGGGGTATATTTTTTATAACTTCCTTTTATAGAATAAAATAAAAAGAAGTTACCATCAGTTATCCAGATATCAACACACACAACAACAACAACAATTTTTTATATAAACTTAATAGTTAAAGTTGTAGCAGATGAAATTAACCTCCTCAATCCGTCAACTGCAGGATGCTGTCAGTAAAGTTGCACAGGCGATTCCAGCAAAAGCCATTGATGCGCGTTTCGAAAATGTTCATTTATCCATTGAGTCGGGATCTCTGACATTGTTTGCAACTGATGGCGAACTTTCCATAACTGCAAAAAGCGATGTTGAAACATCTGACACGGGAAATATTGGTATTAAAGCCCGAACACTACAAGATTTTCTAAGGAGCATGTATGATACTTCAGTCTCCTTTATCATCGAACGTCAGGAAATCAGCGATCACGGAACTGTGCATATCACTACCGACAAGGGGAAATATAAAATCCCATGCCAGTTCGAGAGTAAAACGGAAAAACATGAAAAGAGCTACGACATTTCGCTTGAACTTGCAACAACCGAACTGCTTGACCTGATTCAGAAAACTCTGTTTGCCTGTAGTGTTGATGGCATGCGTCCTGCCATGATGGGGGTATTATTCGAACTCGAAGGCAATATTATTACCGCAGTATCAACTGATGGACATCGACTGGTACGATGCCGAAAAAATTCTTCAATTGAAGTGGCTGACAAGCAGAAATTTGTTGTACCAGCCAGAGTTTTATCAATTCTACAGAAGCTTGTGCAAAATGAAACTGTTACGATGTGCATTGATGCCGATCGTAGATTTGTTCGTTTTATCAGTGGTAATATTGTCCTCGATGCTGCACTGATTGTAGAACCGTACCCTAATTATGATGCAGTTATTCCTGTCGAACATGATAAACATCTCATAATAGATCGTTCAATGATCTACGACTCGGTAAGGCGCGTTGGTCGTTTTTCGAGTATAGGCGATATTAAGATGGTCGTGGAAGGACAACTTCTTAAAGTGATGGCCGAAAATACCAATGAAGGCGAAGCAGCACAGGAAGAATTAAGTTGCTCTTACACTGGAGAAGACATCATTATAGGCTTCAATTCAAGATTTATCGAAGCAGCTCTGGCTCATCTTGATGATAATGAGATACTCATTGAGCTTAAAAGCCCAACAACCGCGGTTATTTTTAAGCCGCACAAAGAAGAGGATGACAATAAACTGATCATTCTGGTAATGCCAGTCAGGATTAATAATTGATGAGTGGGGAAAATTATTGAGGCTGCAGTGTATAACGTATGAAAATTTCAGAAATCACCGGTTCTTGAGTTTTGAGCCATCCGAGGGAATAAATCTCTTATATGGACCAAATGGATCGGGAAAAACTTCTATGCTCGAGGGTGTTCATTTCTGTGCGCTGACAAAGGGATTTATCAGCGCATCAGATAATGAATGCCTCTGTTTTTCTTCAGATTATTTTTTATTGGAGAGTAGTTTTCTTGGTGAAAACGATGATTCTATCCGCGTAAAAGTAACGTATACTAAGGAAAAGGAAAAGAAGATTGTTGTCAATAACAGTGAGGTAAAACCTTTTTCACGTCATATTGGCAGAGTGCCGTGTATTACTTTTTCTCCTCAGGAAATGGTCATTGTCAATGGAGTCCCTGCTGAACGCCGACGTTTTATTGATGCTGCCATCAGTCAAACTAACCGACTCTACCTTGATGATCTTTTAGCCTACAGGAGAGTGCTCCATCAGCGAAATGCCTTGTTGTCACAGTTGTACAGCATGAACCAGTTTCATAGTGATACTCTGTCGTTATGGACGGAACATCTCGCAAAACTGGCAGCATCAATAGTCCATGCCCGATTGAAGTTTGTAACAGAATTTTGTCATCAATTCGAAAAAATTTACAGCCAGTTATCAATAAAGGAGAATCCCTGTATTCTTTATCGGTGTTCAGCAGGAAAAATCAGTGAAAACACCTCGAAAGACTCTTTGTATGCTCTCTTTCTCGCCAAGTATGAAGAGACGGAAAAACACGAAATCATGAGGCAACAGACCATGATCGGCCCTCATCGTGACGATCTGGTTTTCTTACTCAACAGTAAAGAAATAAAAAAATATGCTTCTCAAGGTCAGATGAGAACATTTCTTATCGGTCTCAAGCTTGCTCAGCATCGTTTTTTTTTCGAAACTCTAGGCGAAAAGCCTATCTGTCTGCTTGATGACATTTTCAGCGAGCTCGATGCATCAAGGACTACCGATATTTTAAACATTCTCGAAACATGCGGACAAACCATCATTACTTCTGCAGAAAAAAAGGAGCAATCGAATATCACTGTCCATTCTATTGAGTCTCTGAAAAATATCAGGGAGAAATAAAGGTGTCAAGAACCAGCAATCCAAAAAAAATCTCTACCGTCCTTGGCGACATGTGCCATACCTTAGGGTTTGTAGAGGCATACCAGCAATACAAGACACTGCAGATATGGAATACTGTCGTAGGTGAAACAATTGCCTCAACAACAATAATTGAGCGTTTTACAAACGGTCAATTATTTATCAAAGTCAAAAATTCAACATGGCGAATGGAGCTTAATTTCCGTAAACACGATATTCTTTTGAAGCTTAATGCTGCGCTGGAAGGTGTTATCGTTGAAGAAATTATTTTTAAATAAATGAAGCCGCAATGCATCATCACTACGGCTTAAAAAATTCAGAAACAATCATTTACAAATCACAACTCAGCTGATACATTTCAATCATTTTATCAGCAAAAGCCTTACCGAAAGTATTGCACTGCGCAAACTCTTCTTCGTGAGGTTTGAATTTAATTCTGACATTCTGTTCAAAAACCTTCAGCTTAAGCATGGTAAAATTGGTTTCTATCATCTTTACCGCCTCACCACTCCATCCGAATGATCCGAATGCTGCAGCAAGCTTTCCTTTGTCACGGATTGGATTAACGGCAGCAAAGAGCTGGTAGATTTGTGGCAATATATTCTGGTTTATTGTTGGCGATCCAACAATAATGCCCGAACAGTGAGCAATTTTGTCCTCAAGTTCTGAAAATGGAACAGACTCTATATCACAGATATCAATGTTAAAGTCACAGGATTGTCTCAGCCCGTCAGCTATTTTCTCTGCAAGTAACGCTGTGTTTTCATAAGCTGATACATATGCGATCAGAATATTTTTTTCATGAGGAAGAGCAATGGCTGTTGTGGCATATTTCCATGAGAGGTCAACGTATTTTTTCCAGTTACTTCTCAGTATAGGTCCATGACCTGGGCAGATAATATTAATGTCCAGTGGTTTGATCTTCTCAATAGCCTGAAGCATATATTTGCTGAAGGGCCTGAGAATGGCATCAAAGTAGTAGGTAAACGCATCGTCAAATTCACCTACTGCGTCATCAAACATGCCCTCATGGCAGAAATGCGACCCAAATGAGTCACAAGTGAAAAGAATGCGGTCTTCTTCAAGCCAGGTATAGATGGTATCAGGCCAATGCAGGTTAGGAGCATTAATGAAATGAAGAGTTTTATTTCCCAGACTGAGTGAATCGCCTGTTTTTACAACGAGAGATTTGAAGTCATGCCCTGTCTGATCACGGAGAAACTTGATCGCATTTCCGCTTCCGACTACCGTAGCATTCGGTGCTACAGCAAGGAGATTACGGATATTGCCTGAATGGTCAGGTTCTGTATGGTCAACAATGATATAATCAAGGTCAACAGGATCGACAACTTGTTTAATTTTGGCAAGATACTCTGGCCAGAACTTTTCTTTTGTTGTCTCTATAATGGTTTTTTTATCGGCATTGATAAAATAGGAGTTGTAGGTGGTTCCGTATTTTGTTTCCATCACAATGTCGAAGGTGATAAGGCCAGGATCAAGAACACCAATCCAGCTAACGTCACTTGTAATGCTTAGTACTTTATTGTCTGACATGTTGATTTCTGTGAATTCATTAAAAATAAATAAGTTACCTTTATACTACCGAAAAGTAATCTTTAGAGTTCCATTCCCAAATACAAGAGGAAAACAGCACATCAGTGGTAAATAAGGATCGAAAGGTATCAATAGCTGGTTGAAAACGGCGCTATTGAAAGTTTAATTCAGTTAGAAGTTGAAATCTAACGAAAATCATGACCTCATAAGCCGCATTTCTTGAAGAATCAAAAAAGATCTCCACTGCTTGTTTGGTTTGTTTCAGTATGCCGAACCTCCCTCAGAAGATCAATTCCTTCGGTGGAAAATGAAAAAAGAGTATCGGCTGAAAAAATCATACTGTAGTCCTGTGGTTTAAAAAAAGGAAGAAATTTCTGGCAGTGTTCATCAAGGCGTTTAAGATAAAAGTGAGTATTTTCATCAGGTTTTTCTTTTTTCCATTCAGCAGCAAGTTTCCCTTTATCGTATGAAGCACTTCCCATCCCACTTCCTGATACATAATAGGTAATCCTGTCACCTTTTGTGATACCCATGCCTGCTTTTATTGCAATCTCATAGGTAATTGATTTCGATCTTTTTCCCGATTTCACATCTTCATTATATTGTTCAATCGAATTTTTCAGGGTTTCTGACCTTGAAAACTCAGAAACATCCATTTCATGGTTAAGAATTTTGTTCCTGTATTCAGTGAACAGCTCATGGAGCCCGTTTATATCTTCAATTAAAAGTGTTTCAAATCCTCGTCTTACAAAATCCCTGCCGAATTTCTCTCCACTTCTGCTTGTCAGTGAAGAACCTTTCAGGGTCATGATATTATCATATCCAAGAAGGGCATAATTTTTCTTCATGTAGGAAATCATTTTTCTGAATCTCCCGTCAAAGCCGATATTAATACCCTGCGGCATGAGTAAAGAAACCTCACTTACAAGCTCTCTTTCAGCACTTTCAGTCGTCACGTCTGGAGGGGGTACAAAGAGAATCCCATCAGTGTCAACCTCGATGACCTTGCATCCTCGTGATTCAAATTCAAAAATCATTTTTTTTGCAAGGTTCTGCCCTGTTGAAGTAACCTTGTCAGCCTCAAAAAAGTCATTAAAAATTCCGCCACTGTACCCAAGATACCCATACATGGCATTGATAAGAATTTTAAATGAACTTTGCATCGCATCGAAATTGTTTCCGAGAGAAGTATTTCCGAGAGCTTTTTCACTCCGTGCTTTATCTTTCGCCTTGAACCTGAGATCTTTCAGATCGTTGAGAATTCCAGGAAACACTTTCAGGTCATCGCTTTTCGGGCAAATATTATATGAAAGCATTATGGAAGGATACAGCGATTCTACATCAGCATACACGATCGGACCAAGGATTCCTTTAAGGAAAATCTCGGTATATCCACCGGAATGCTGTTGACCTGAGGTAGGTTTAGGAATTGATTGTTTTCGACGCAGATATTCTCTGACCAAAAGCACTTCAATTTTTGCTGCCTGCCCTATTCGTGATGTCATGGCATAAGTGTAAGGCAGCATCTGCGCGAGATAAAAATTGCTGCCTGAAAGAAGCGACGACAAGGCTCTTGTTTCACGCACATCATCAAGAGCATAGGCAAGCAGTTTTTCAGGATTATGTATCCAGAGTGATGCAATATCCTTATAATCCACATAAGTCCGATCCTGTGATGCAAAGCCAAAATGTTTTGCAACTGCCTTCAACCCATAACTCTGCATTGATCGTTTTGAAATATCATAGCTTTGTACAAGAAAGAGGGTGTCAATGACATGTCTTCCCGGAATATCAAAAAACGGGTAATCGATGCTTCTTTCAGCAAAACGAATGCTTGCAGGATAGGTTTTCGGTATAAGTCCATTGCGTCCAATTGCAAATGGGATTCCATGGCGCTCGCATCTGCGTTGCAGGTATGAGAGATCGAAACTGAAAATATTATGTCCCTCTATAACATCGGGGTCCATTTTCACGATCAAAGTAATAAGTTCATCAAGGAGAGCCTTTTCACCATTTTCTTTAGAATGAAGAACACATTCCCAGCCTTTGTTGTCACACAGCGAAACAATAATCACTTCATCATCAGCGAACCCTGAAATTCCTGACTTCTTTTTTATAGGGTCGTAATTTGTTTCTATATCGAGTTGCATCCGATAGAGATCATCAAAAATCATTCCTTTGAAGAGGGTCTTACCGCTTTGAAGCAGGTATTGTGTAACCGCATCCCCTTTATTATATATATGCGAACTGCTATCGTAAGGAGTACTGTCAGTTGTTGACTCCGTTGGCTCGCTGAAGGTTCTGCTGTTTACAAAATCCAGAGCGCCCCGGTATGTTTTCCAACTTTTAAAAATCGCGAGGGACTGATAAAAATTTGATCCAGCAAGTTTGACCAACCAGAATTTATCCTTGTCTTCAGGTATAAAGCCATCGAGAAGAGTGCTTGCAGAAAGGAAAAAAAAAGGAAAAAATGGATCATCATGAAAGGACACGCTATTATCCTTGCGATTAAACACTCTGATATGTGTATCGGAAAGTTGGTATACTCCTACAATGCCTTCCTCTTTGTCCTTACCGAACAACAAGTCATTGTTCACGATTTCATTAATTATGCTCTCCATAGCGACGTAATAAATATAAGAGTAGGAATAACAGGAATAGTAGATGTTTCACGTGAAACTGTTGCTGCATCTCAACGGCCAAGTCGTATCATGAGAACAGAAATGTCAGAGGGAGAAACGCCAAGAATTCTTGATGCTTGCCCGATAGTGTCCGGGCGATGTTTTTTCAACTTTTCCCTGCCTTCGTTTGAAAGGCCTGATACACTGTCATACTTGAACGTCAGCGGAATTTGATGCGAATCAAGCCTTAGGATTTTATCGGCCATCAAGAGATCACGCTTAAGATAACCTTGATATTTTAAATCGATATCCACCTGTTCAAAGATTGAAATATCGCTCGTGATAGTCTGAATTGTGTTTTTGAAAGAAGCGGATTTTTCCAGGAGCATGTGTAGATAAATGCCCGGCCTTTTCAAGAGGCTGGATACATTTTGTGATGTTGTTACCAAAGTGTACCCAAGTTCTTCAAATAAAGGGTTTATTTCATCAGGTAAAAGCCTTGAGCTCATGCATAAGTTTTTGAGTGTTTCGATGAGCGATATTTTATTATTGCAGGCATCAAATGTTTCCTTATCGATGAGCCCGGAGGAAAAACTGAAGTTATGTAAACGGATATCAGCATTATCATGTCGTAACATCAGCCGATGTTCAGCTGATGAGGTAAACATTCTATAGGGTTCATTGGTATCTTTTGTAATGAGATCATCAATGAGAACCCCTATATAGGCGTCAGAACGTTTTAGATGAAGTGGAGGGAGATTTCGTAATTTCAGCGATGCATTGATACCGGCAATCAATCCCTGTGCCGCAGCTTCCTCGTAGCCGGATGTTCCGTTGATCTGTCCGGCAAAGTAGAGGTTTTCAACTAATTTTGTTTCAAGACTCCTGTTGACCTGGTAGGGAAAAAAGTAGTCATACTCTATTGCATAACCCGGACGGATCATTTTTACATTTTCGAGGCCGGGTATGGATCGAAGTCCTTCTATTTGGATATCTTCAGGTAAAGATGTTGAAAATCCATTCACATACATTTCATGAGTATCAAATCCTTCAGGCTCAAGAAATATGTGGTGGCTTTCTTTGTCTGGAAAACGACAGATTTTGTCTTCAATCGATGGGCAGTATCTTGGCCCGATACCCTGTACCTTTCCTGTAAATAACGGTGAACGGTCAAACCCCTTCTTTAATATTTCATGAGTCTCTGTTGTTGTTTTTGTAACAAAGCAACTGATCTGATGGCGATTGGTAACTGAGCCTGTTTTGAATGAGAAGACAACAGGACTTTCGTCACCACCTTGCTCTTCAACCTTTGAATAATCAACGCTTCGTTTGTCAATTCGTGGTGGCGTTCCTGTTTTTAATCGACCAGATTTAAATCCCATGCTTACAAGGTTCTCAGTAAGGGTATAAACAGGAGGTTCTGCGATGGTCCGCCCTCCAGGGTAATGGTTCATACCTATATGGATAAGGCCGTTCAAAAACGTTCCGCAGGTAAGGATTGCAGATCCTCCTTTAATGATGCGTCCCGAAAGCAGCCTTACTCCTGTGAATACTCCTGCAGCGCATTCAATGCCTGTTACTGTATCCTGAAGGAGGTCGATATTGTCTTCTTTCTCAATAACTCGATGCATGTAAAAGGAGTACATTGTCCGGTCAGCTTGTGCCCTTGGGGAATGCATCGCTGGCCCCTTGCTTCGGTTAAGCATTCTGAACTGTATCCCTGTTGCGTCTATTGCTTTTGCCATCTCTCCTCCCAGAGCGTCAATCTCTCTGGTAATCTGCCCTTTTGCAACTCCTCCGATTGCCGGATTGCACGACATTCGCGCAATCGCATTAAGATCTGATGAAATAAGAAGGCATGAGCACCCTGTCCTGGCGGCAGCTAATGCGGCTTCGCAGCCTGCATGGCCTGCGCCGGTAACTATAATATCATACATGAGTCGTAAATTGTTTCACGTGAAACAATGGATGTTAGTTTGAGCTTATCAAGCCCGAAGATACAAATAATAGTGCTTTTCTGATCATATCCTTAAGAATAGATGTATAAAGTGAGTATAACGCCTTCATTTTACTGATGTATATATAAATATAGCGCTTATGCTGAGCATGGAAACATGTAAGAGTGTAATAATATTTATACCCTAAGCCATGTTAACAAATAAAAGAGTATCGGTGTGTTTAACGCGTGGCATAAGTTCATTTTGAAGATGCATGATCAGGCGTTGTGGGGTTTTATGAAATAATGAGGAAAATGTATTATACTTGTATTCTGGGTGAGTCTGGTTGCTGTGTTAGTGGAAATAACCGTATTTCTCATGCCGAAACACTCGAAAAAAAATGCTTTGGGGGAGATGCCGGCAAGCGGTCTGATTGCTGCGCTGCTTGACTCTATTGCGGATCCTGCCTTTATCGTTGACCCTGATGGTTCAATTCTTGCAATGAATGGCGCTGGCGCTCTGCGCATCACAACCTATGGTCGTGATGTTACTCGGACGTCTTTTTATAAACTTGAGGCGTTCGCGCAGCAGAACACGGAGTGTACTGCCCGTCTGAAAGAAAAAGCTGCTGAAGTTTTGCGAATCGGGAAGTGCTTGACGCTGGAGGAGGAGCGAGGGAGGGAAACAACCCGGTTTACCTTTACCCCTGTATTTTCTCTGGATGAGAGCGTGGGGAACCTTGTGGTGGTGGTTCATGAAAATCTCATGCAACAGTTATCTGAACGTGAAGTGCAGAAAGCGCTCGCGGTGTACAAGTCTTTTCGTGAAACGATGTCGCATTCGTTTTCGATTATGGATGCTGGTGGGCGTATGATGGAGTGGAACGAGGCTGCGAGGGATACGCTTTTTGGTATGTCGGATAAGGAGATGCTGGGGTTTGATGGGTTTAAAGCGATCCATCCAGATGACCTCCCTTTAGCAAGGGAGACGTTTTTGAAAGTGTTGAAGCTTGGGAATGAAGAGGTGATGGAAGTAAGAGTGTTGGTGCATGGAGGGCCTCAATACTTATGGAGAATGATTTATGGCAAAAGGGTCATGATAGACGATTCCCCTTGTGTTTTCGCGATCGGTGTAGATATCACTGATCGCAAGCGGGTTGAGAATAAGCTGAATGAGAACAGGGAGAGGCTGCACCATGCCCTTGAAGCTGCCGGTGCCGGTATTTGGGAGTGGGATATGCAGACAGGTGATAATATCTGGTCGGATGAGCTGTGGACTTTGTATGGACTGCAATGGGGCATGCATAAGCCGTCATTCAAGCTGTGGGAAAGTACCGTTCATCCTGACGACCGTGTAAGGGCGGTCACAACAGTTTTACGTGCAGCGAAACGTGAAATCGCTATCAATATTGAGTATCGGGTCGTTCATCTTGACGGCACGGTTCGCTGGCTGATGGCGCGTGGCAAGCCGCTTTATAACGAGAAGGGTGAGGCGGTACGCTATATTGGGACAAGTATTGATATCACTGAACGCAAGCAGATTGAACTTGAGCAGGAGAGGCTGAAAGAGAGTCGGGCGGGATTTAACGCTGTTCTTGATTTACGGCACATAGGGTGGTGGGAGCTTGATTTTGAGGATTACCGCGTGCACCGGTCGCTTGAGCATGACCGTATTTTCGGCTATGCGACCCTCCAGCCCGAGTGGAATTACCAGAAGTTTCTGGAACACATTATTCCTGAAGATCGAACCGAGGTGGACCGGCAGTACCATGATGCAGTTGCGAAGTTGGCTGACTGGAATATAGAGTGCCGTATTCGGCGTAAGGATGGTGAGTTACGGTGGATATGGGCAGTTGGCGGGTACCAATTTGACAAAACGGGCCACGCGCGTCGGATGTCGGGTGTAATACAAGACATCACCAAGCGTAAAAAGGCAGAGGAGGAGCGTGAGAGTTTGCAGGTTCAGCTGCAGCATTCGCAGAAAATGCAGATGGTTGGGCAGCTGGCGGGTGGGATTGCTCACGACTTCAACAATATGCTGATGGTGATTCTCGGGCATACGGAATTGGCACTGCAAAATAAGGACAGTTCTTTTGAGGATCTTGAGGCTATCCATAAGGCGGCCACACATTCTGCGGAGCTGACCAGCCAGCTGCTTGCATTTGCTCGTCGACAGACGGTGAAGACGAAGGTTTTTGACCTGAATGTAGAGGTTGAAAGAATGCTCTCGATCCTGAAGAGGCTGATTGGCGAAAATATCACACTGCGGTGGATGCCCGTTACCAGAGAATCGCTGGTGAAGCTTGATCCTTCGCAGATCGACCAGATCCTGGCGAATCTGTGCGTTAATGCGCGTGATGCCATTGAAGAGAACGGTACCATCACAATCGAGACTACTGCAACCCGTGTCGATGAAGCGGCATGCACTGCGAGGCACGTGTGTTCGATTCCTGGTGAGTATGTGATGCTGACGGTTACCGATACCGGGGAAGGTATCGACAAGAAGCATCTTCCTCATGTTATCGAGCCTTTTTTTACGACAAAGGAGGTCGGCAAAGGAACGGGTATGGGGCTTGCTACGGTTTACGGTATTGTGAAGCAGAACAGTGGCTTTATTGAGGTGAAGAGTAAAAAAGGCAAAGGGACGAGTGTGAGAATTTATCTGCCGTTGCACCAGCGCGAAGATGCTGCAGAGAGGAGCGATAAAAAAAAGGAACCTGCACTCCCTCAGGGAAAAGAAATGATCCTGCTGGTTGAGGATCAGCCGGATATTTTGCAGCTGTGCAGGCAGATGCTCGAGCGGAATGGTTACACGGTGCTTGCGGCTCGGGGACCGGGTGAGGCCATACAGCTTGCAGGGCAGTATAGGGATCGTATAGCGTTGCTGGTGACGGATGTGGTAATGCCGGAGATGAACGGAAGTGAACTTTATAAGAAGCTCCAGACGGTATGCCCGCACCTTAAGGCTCTTTTTATGTCGGGGTACACGGCTGATTTTCTCTCCCAGCACCTGAAGGGTGAGAAGGGAGTAAACTTTATAGAGAAGCCGTTTAGTATTGCAGCCTTTACTCGAATTGTCCAGGAGATCCTGAATAAAGTGCCGGATTGATGAGCTTCATGACTGTAAAAAATGCAAAAAGCCAAATGAACGAAATGTTCGCTTAAAACCTTCATTTGTTATAAACCCGTTGTGCGGAGGGTAAACAGGTACTTCCAGGAGGTTTGTGTTTCTCTTGTGCCTCTATACAAAGCTTCCCAATGTTTTCTGAATGAATCCGGCGTATGCGAAACGACTTTTATAAATCGCTGTTTGAGCGCATCCTTGGTGATGCGGACATTAAAGTAGGTGGCAATCGGGAGTGGGATATTCAGGTCCATAGGCCGGAGCTTTACCGTCGTGTTTTGACGCAGGGAAATCTTGGTCTGGGTGAGGCGTATATGGAGGGTTGGTGGGATTGTGAGAAGCTCGAGGAGTTTTTTTATCGTCTTATCAGCTCGAGGGCTGAGGAGAAAGTGTCGCCTCCTGTCATGCTGATGGGGAAGGTGATAAGCAAACTCTATAATATGCAAAGGCCTTCGAGGGCATTCAAGGTAGCCGAAAAGCATTACAACATCGGTAATGACCTTTTTAAGGCTATGCTTGACAGGCGGATGCTTTATAGCTGTGCGTACTGGAAAGATGCGGAGAGTCTTGAGGAGGCGCAGGAAAAAAAGCTGGACCTGATTTTTCAGAAGCTGGGGCTCGAAGCGGGAATGAAGGTTCTGGACATCGGGTGTGGATGGGGAGGTGCAGCCAAGTATGCTGCTGAGAAGTATGGAGTATCGGTGCATGGTGTGACGGTTTCGAGTGAGCAGGCAGCGATGGCTCGGGAGTATTGTGTGGATTTCCCGGTGAAGATTGAGGTTGTGGATTACCGGAAGCTGCAGGGTTCTTTTGACAGGATCTATTCAATCGGTATGTTTGAGCATGTTGGGTACAAGAATTATCGGGATTACTTCAGGGTTGTGTGCCAGTGTTTGAGCGAGGACGGTTTGATGTTGCTGCATACCATTGGAGGAAACACCTCGAGCACGAGCGTTGAGCCGTGGGCTGACAAATATATTTTTCCGAATGCAAACGTACCTTCGGCGAGCCAGATAGCTGCGGGGTATGAGGGGCTGTTGAAGCTTGAGGACTGGCATGTGTTTACGCATGACGATTATGGGCGGACGTTGATGGCGTGGTATGAGAATATCGAAAAGAGTTGGCCGATGCTCGGTGGGTATGGTGAAGAGTTTCAGCGGATGTGGCGCTACTACCTGTTGAGCTGTACGGGTGGGTTCAGGTCCAGGACGAACCAACTGTGGCAGTTGCTGCTTTCTAAAAACGGTATTAAAGGAAGCCACAGCATCCCGAGGTAGTGGGGCTTAGCGTCATCCTTCCCCTTTTCCCTGAAAACTGATCGCTTCCCCGTTTTTTCGCATCCATCAACGTGCGTTAGAGGGCATGTAAAAATAATTAAGAAGTATCGTGAGTAGAATAGTCTAAAAAAAATGTTGGATCAGGCAAAAGACAGAGCAGTATTTGATGCTGTAGTGGCAAAGCCAGGTTACAGTTTTTAAACTTGCTCTGTTAGGCGAATGCAGCACCGCCTGTGAATGCTGCAACAAAAGGAGGAATGCACATGAAAATGTTACTTTCGGTCGAATTCCCACCTGAGCCGTTCAACTCACTCGTTAAAAACGGCAAGGTGGGCGAGATTATTGGATCTATTCTCGAATCAATCAAGCCAGAAACAGCCTACTTTACTGAGCAAGATGGGAAACGTGGAGGAATCTTCGTTATTAACGTAGAAAAATCATCGGATGTGCCCGCCTTTGCCGAGCCCTTTTATCTCAACTTTCAGGCCAGTTGTAAATTTCGCATTATCATGAATCCTGAAGATTTACAAAATGCGGGCTTGGAAGAGCTCGGCAAAAAGTGGTCGTGAAATTTACTTGACAATGCGGTAAATCCAAGACATGCAGCCTGCGCCTCTTTTGACCGGTGGGGCTGCATGTCCCCTGTTTTATCTTCCTGCCAGCTCCGTTTAACCCATTCCACACCGAATACCCCAATTTTCAGGTAATATTTATGAACAATATTCAGTAATATATCAGTTCTGTGTATTGCGGTGGTTGATTTTCTTGTTACACCGATCCTCCTTAGTTTAAAGAAGACTTCTGGTAAACCTCAGAATAGATATTCCTGGGCTTCATGGCGAACACGTTATGAAGCTATGCTAACATTCCACGCTCAATCACCTTCATTGGTAGGAACATTGAATCGCACAATGCTTAATAAAAAGAGGCTCGATAGCCAGCAAAACTTATCTGCTTTGAGGTCACTCGCGGAAGAGCGCTTGAAGCTGAAACAAAAAAGCATTACGGATTTATGCTCTTCCCCGGAAGAGATGCTCCAAATGTTCTTTGAACTTGAGGTTCACCAGATCGAACTTGAAGTGCAGCGAGACGAACTGTTACAGTCGAGGATGCAGCTAGAGGAAAGTCTGGAACGTTATTCTAAGCTCTATGACTTCGCCCCATTGGGTTATTTAACGCTTGCGGGTGACAGTAAGATACTTGAGGCAAACCTGACTGCAGCCAAAATGCTTGGCATTGATCGTTCCCTGTTGCAGGGAACTGCGTTAACAGCATTCATTATCGCAGAAGACCTCCCTGTTGTCAATGCAATGATTGATGATGTTTTCAATAATCGGACCCGAGGGTACTGCGAGGTCATACTCCTTGGTGACGCAACTGATCGATCACAGAATAAAAACGCCAGCTCTCCCTATACCGTTGGGCTTGATGCTGTTCTGAGCGAAGATGCAGAAGAATGCAGGGTTATTGTATCGGATATCTCCGCCCGAAAAAAAACTGAACAACTGCTTTTAGAAAGTGTTGAACGACATCACTCACTCTTTGACAACATGCTTAATGGCATTGCCTACTGCCATATGATATTTGAAGAAGGGCGTCCCGTTGATTTCATGTATGAGCAGGTAAACTCATGTTTTGAAAAACTGACAGGACTGAAACAAGTTGAGGGTAAAAAGGTTTCAGAACTTATTCCGGGAATCCATACGATAAATCCAAAGTTTCTTGAAGCCTATGGGCGTGTAGCGACAACGGGAAAAGCTGAACGATTTGAGATTTTTCTGGAACCATTGAAAATGTGGCTCGACATTTCAGCCTATAGTGTGAAAAAAGATCACTTCGTGGCCGTGTTTGATAACATCACCGAACGCAAGCTGGCTGAAAATCGACTTAAAAAACTAAGTGTTGCTGTAGAGCAAAGTCCAGCTGATGTGATTATCACCGATCCGTTAGGCAATATCGAATACGTCAACCCGATATTTTCAGTACACACGGGCTATTCTGCTGAAGAGGTAAAAGGGCAAAACCTCCGCATTATCAAGTCAGGCCTGATGCCCCCATCAGTCTATGAAGAGCTCTGGAAAACCATTCTCAAAGGGTACATTTGGTGTGGAGAATTGCAGAACAAAAAGAAAAACGGTGATCTCTACTGGGAAAGAGCAGTTATCTCGGGTATTCTGAATAAAGAGGGTGTGATAACGAGTTTTGTGGCTGTAAAGGTCGATGTGACTGAACAGAAAAAAATATTGGGTCAATTAATCGTCGCCAAAGAAAAGGCAGAAGAAAGTGACCGGTTAAAATCAGCGTTTCTTGCCAATATGAGCCATGAAATACGCACGCCGATGAATGGCATTATTGGCTTTGCAGAACTGCTGAAAGAACCTCTTCTCTCTACTGAGGAAGAGTCAGGTTATATTGATATGATTCAAGAAAGCGGTCAGCGTATGCTGAGTCTCATTAATGATCTCATCGATATTTCCCGAATTGAAGCTGGTGAAACCTTACCGCAGATAAGCGAAACCCCTGTCAACAAAATCCTGCATGATATCCATGCTTTTTTTAAACCGGAAGCTGAACAGAATGGGTTGTATCTGACCTATGCCAAAGGTCTTTCTGATAATGAAAGCATCATTGAGACCGACTGCTTGAAGCTGCATCAGATTCTTACAAACCTCTGCAAGAATGCCTTGAAATTTACCAGCAAAGGGGGGATAGATTTCGGGTATACCCGAAAGGAAAACATGCTTGAGTTTTATGTTACCGATTCAGGTATTGGTATTCCTGTCGATATGGAAGAGAAGGTTTTTGATCGGTTCAGTCAGGTTGACAACTCTCTCACCCGTAATCATGAAGGAGCAGGTCTTGGGTTGAGTATCTCAAAAGCATACGTTCAAATGATGGGCGGCACAATCCGGGTCGAATCGGTAGAGGTGAGTGGAAGTAAGTTCATATTTACATTGCCCTATAATCCTCCCGCCGCTCATATCATTGAAATGCCGGCTCTTGTCGAGGAGGAATCACTCCTTTCTGTTCCCTCAGTAACTCTCCTTATTGCCGAAGATGACAAAGTCAGCGCCATGCTGCTTATAAAGTCATTAAAAAGGGAAAACATGACCATTCTCACTGCAGGAAATGGTCAACAGGCAGTGGAGCTGGTTCGAAGCCACCCAGAGATTAATCTTGTCCTTATGGATATTAGAATGCCGGTAATGAATGGATTTGATGCAACAAAGCAGATCAAACTGTTCCGGCCCGATTTATTCATCATCGTACAAACGGCATTTACTTCAAAAGAAGACAGCCTGAAAGCCAGAGAAGCTGGATGTGACGGTTTTATCACCAAACCAGTCAACAAAACCGAATTGCTTGAACTGATTCACTCACTGCTTCACGAGTAACCCTGCGAAATCCCAACCGCTTTGCATTATAAGCCGCTTCATGTGGTAGTTGCTCAAAGCGGGGGTTTATCTCGCCAACAAATGATTTTCTTATTTAAAAGAGGTACAGTTTTCTTCCGGGTGCTTTTTTTTTTGCGGCTCAATTGTCCGAGTCAGCTGTTTTTTTCAGAGATATGATGTCCCTGTAACTCTCACTTAGGATGGTTGGATATAAGCAGTAACGGCACGTATATCCCGAATGGAGATTGTTAGTTAATCAATACCCCATTTTATATATTGGCTGAATTATTTCTATTCGAGCGTAAAGCGATGCAATCAATGAAAAATAAACGTTTCAACCTTCTTCTTATTGCTGTTGTTACTCTTGTGGCAGTCTGGTCTTTATGGCCAACCTGGCGCGATTACTCTTTTTCGACACATCTTGGCAGTTTTAAATCAGGGCCTGATAGTCTGAGATATGCCATGAGTAACCGCGATGAAATTGAGAACGCCCGTAAAAAAAGCCTGAAACTCGGTCTGGATTTAAAGGGAGGTATGCACCTTGTTATGGAAGTGGACCAGGTAGATCTGTTTGAGCAGAAAGCCTGGAATAAGGATGCGAAGTTTGCTGCTATTATGAATACCGTAAGGACAAAGGCCTCTCAAAGCGATGCAAGGGTTATTGATCTTATTTCTGCCGAGTTCAAAAATGAAAATATGCGCCTGAGCCGCTATTTTTATGATATTCGCAATTCCGACCAGGAAATTGTTAAAAAACTCGAAAAGGAATCTGATGATGCACTGGGTCGCGCAAAAGAAATCATACGAAACCGTATTGACCAGTACGGTGTTGCTGAACCAGTCATCACGACGCAGGGCAGCCGAAAGCTCATTATCGAACTTCCCGGGGTTTCTGATGAAAATAGAGTAAGAAATCTTCTGAAAGGAACCGCTAAGCTCGAATTCAGGCTTCTCCGTGATCCTGAAATACTCGTCAGGACTCTTGACAGGCTGAACACCTATTTAGTTCAGAATAGTGTGGCTCCACCGAGTGCTCCTGTTGCCGATTCTTCTGCAGCAGTTTCTGCGCGACTGAAAGCGGCTAAGCCGGTAGTCGCAGCAAAACCGACATCTGCCAAGCCTCTCTATGATGTTATTGGTATCTTTCAGAATGGTACGGCCTACACTACCGAGCACTCAAAGGAATTTGTTGTATCATTACTGCATCGCAGCGACATTCAGGCCCTGCTTCCTCAGGATACGGAACTGCTTCTTTCTGCAAAGCCCGATATTGGAAAAAATGGCGAAAAGCTCTTTCCGATATATCTGGTCAGAAAGACTCCTGAGCTGACCGGTGGCGTCATTACCGAAGCGAAAGCCACCTTTGGTTCGCAGGGTGTGCAGCCAGAGGTTTTGATGTCCATGAACTCCGAAGGAACGTCCAAGTGGGCACGTATTACTGGTGCTAATATTGGCAAGCGAATCGCGATTGTCCTTGATGGAGCAGTCTACAGTGCTCCTGTTGTTCAATCAAAAATTCCCAGTGGAAACTCTGTTATCAATGGAATTGAGAGTCTTGAGGAAGCAAAAGATCTTGAAATTGTACTCAAGGCCGGTGCTCTTCCCGCTCCAGTCAGGATTATTGAAGAACGTTCAGTTGGGCCATCGCTTGGAGCAGATTACATCAGGGCTGGTGTACTTTCTCTTGCCTGGGCATTTTGTGCTGTTTCTGTTTTTATGCTGGTGTACTATAAAAAAGCTGGCATTGCGGCCGATATCGCTCTTGTGCTCAATATTGTTATTGTCCTTTCAGTATTGGCTGGTTTTAATGCATCCCTTTCATTGCCGGGTATTGCCGGTATTGTGTTAACTATTGGCATGGCTGTCGACGCCAACGTTCTGATCTATGAGCGTATAAGGGAAGAACTTGACGCAGGTAAAGCCCTGACTTCCGCTATTGAAGTTGGTTATGATCGGGCATTTTCATCGATTCTTGATTCGCATGTAACAACCCTCTGCGCAGCATTCCTCCTCTTTACCTATGGCATAGGGCCTATTCAGGGGTTTGCACTTACCCTTATGATCGGTACTGCAGCGAGTCTGTTTACTTCGATTGTGGTGACAAAAGAGATATTCTCGTTCCTGATTGGAAGGAACCTTATGACACAAAAAAGTTTCGGTTAATTTTTCAAGACGCATCAACTCATGAGGATTTTTCATAAGACTAGCTTTGATTTCATACGATTCCGTAAAATTGCATACGGATTTTCACTTGTTCTTCTTGCTTCGGGGCTGATATCACTGGCTGTTAAAGGTTTGAATTATGGTATCGATTTCAGGGGGGGCTCGGAAGTCCTGATACGGTTTGATAAAAATATCGATGTAAGTACCGTTCGTTCTGTTCTCGATGTGGCTGGGATTTCAGGATCACTTAAACAATATGGTCTCGACCGCTCTTTTCTTTTCAGTACCGTATTCAATGGCGATACAAATGATCTGAAGTCACTGGTATCCCATGCTTTAGACGACCGTCTCAAAGGGAATCGCCATGAAATTGTGCGAATTGATGCTGTGGGGCCAAGCATAGCTTCCGATTTGAAATGGTCAGCAGTAAAAGCACTTCTGGCGTCACTGTTGGCAATCCTTCTCTACGTCGGATTCCGGTTTGAATTAAAATTTGCAACCGCAGGGGTTGTGGCCATTTTTCATGATATCCTTACTGTTTTGGGGCTCTTCAGCATTCTCGGAGGTTTGTTTGACTTTATGCCGCTCGAAATGGATCAAAGTATCATTGCTGCGTTTCTTACTATTGCAGGGTATTCAATTACCGACACTGTTGTTGTTTACGATCGTATCAGAGAAAGGATTCGCGGTCAGAAGCCATCAGAGTATGAACGGATCTTTAACGAAAGTATGAACCAGACCCTGAGCAGAACTATTATTACATCAGGAACAGTATTGCTCTCAGTTCTTGTGCTGTTTATTTTTGCTGGCCCTGCAATTAGAGGGTTTGCATTTGCCGTTTTTGTCGGGATACTTATTGGAACCTATTCGTCGATATTTGTTGCAGCTCCACTTGTCTATGACTGGCTCAGGCTTTCAAAAAGCCCTGTTCATTTGAGAGGAAGCAAGGTCTCGTGAGAAGCCCGCACCCCTTTGGGATGCAGATTAAACAATTTTTTTACGTAAGGAGAGTGGGGATGAAAAAGCGATTGATAAAAACCGCATTGCTGGTTTTTGCCGGATCGGTATGTCTGCAGGCTTCCGCCGTCGCTGTTGTTGCTGATCGGGTTGTTGCCGTTGTAGGTAAAGACGCAATTCTTAAGTCGGATATTGACGGCCGTGAACTCATGGCCCGTGTACAGAATCCAGAACTGGCTCATGTTAAAGGCCTGTCTCGCACGATCCTTGATGGGTTGATTGATCAGAAAATCATTCTTGCAAAAGCTAAACTTGATAGCCTGAAAATTGACGAAAATGCTGTTGAAGCGGCCTCTAATGATCGTTTCAAGCAACTGAACTCCAGATTCACATCACGCCACGAAATGGAGACTCGTTTCGGAAAGTCTTCTGCCGGTATCCGTGAGGAGATTCATCAGGAACTGCGCAACCAGGAGTTGATCGATACGTTGCGAAGGAAAAAAACCGCAGGTGTAATGGTCACGTATGCTGAAACAATGGCTTTTTATAAGGAAAACAAAGATCGACTTTCTGAAATCCCTGATGGTGTTGCAGTATCACAGATCCTGAAATATCCTTCGGTTTCTGATGAAAGCAAAGCTCAATCACTCTCCCTGATTCAGCAGATCAAAAGTGAGCTTAAAGGTGGTGCTGATTTTGCCGAATCGGCACGCAAGTACTCTCAGGACCCTGGTTCAGCAAGAGTTGGCGGTGATCTCGGGTATGTCCAGAAAGGTGAGCTGATTAAGAGTTTTGAGGATGCTGCTTATGCGCTCAAGGAGGGTGAAATATCTGATGTAGTCGAAACTCGCTACGGTTTCCATCTCATTCAGATGCTGAACAAGGATGTCAGTTCAATCCATGTTCGTCATATTCTTATTGGTTTTGACCGCTCGAAAGTTGATGCTTCAGGAGTGATTAGGCAGCTCAATGCCATACGTTCCGATGTGCTTAAGGGTAAGGCGACTTTTGCTGATATGGCTAAAAAATATTCGGATGACCAGTTGTCGGCAAAGCTTGGCGGCTCCATTTCCACTTCAGGATCTTCCAGTGCTGTCTTTTCGCCTGCGACGTTACGTCCTCAACTGCAGAAAATTATCAGTACGCTGAAAAAACCTGGCGAAATCACTGAACCTCAAAAAATAGACCCACCACAGGGGGATTCATTCTATGCGATATTTGTGTTGAATGACCGAGTGCCGGCACATCGCTTGAATCCCGAAAAAGATTACGCCCTTCTTGCGGAGATGGCTTTGGATGATAAAAACCGCCGTCTGTTCAATGAATGGGTTCAGATGCTCCGCAAAGAGGTCTTTGTCCGTGTGTCAGACATCTAAGCGACGTACATAACGCGCATTCTTTTCAATAAAGTCTCTTCTTGGTTCAACCTTATCTCCCATAAGCGTAGAAAATACATGGTCAGCTTCCATGGCATTTTCTACGCTGACAAGCAGGAGTGAGCGGTGGGCCGGATCCATTGTTGTGCTCCAGAGCTGCTCAGGGTTCATTTCACCAAGTCCCTTATATCGCTGGATATGGATATTTGCCTTCCCCTTCTGCATTTTTTTCATGGAATCCGAAATGCTGTTACGCTCCTCATCATCCCAGGCGTATTGTTGCTCCTTGCCTGACTTTACCAGGTAAAGAGGAGGCTGCGCAATAAAAACCCTGCCTGCATCGATGAGAGCCCGCATATGGCGGAAGAAAAATGTCAAAAGAAGTGTTCTGATGTGCGCTCCGTCAACATCAGCATCAGTCATGATGATGATCTTGCCGTATCGTAGTTTTTCTGTTGAAAACTCCTCCTCCCCAAAGCTTGTGCCGAGGGCAAGAATAATTGTTTTGATTTCCTCATTTTCAAGCATCTTGTGCAGCCGTGCCTTCTCGACGTTCAGAATTTTTCCTTTCAGCGGAAGTATGGCCTGAAAACTGCGATCTCTTCCCTGCTTGGCACTGCCGCCTGCCGAATCACCCTCAACAATATTAAGCTCACAGTGTTCTGGATCGTTGATTGAACAATCAGCAAGTTTTCCTGGTAGTCCCGAGCTTTCAAGTACCGATTTTCTGCGGGTGAGCTCTTTGGCTTTACGGGCTGCTTCCCTTGACATGGCAGCGCCTTTAACCTTCTCAATGATTACTTTCAGCACATTCGGATTGCTTTCGGCATACTCCGAGAGTTGCTCATTAAGAATAGTTTCTACAATGCTCTGCGTTTCAGAGTTACCCAGCTTTGTTTTGGTCTGACCCTCAAACTGTGGTTCTGCAACTTTGACAGAAATGACAGCCGTCAACCCTTCTTTAAAATCGTCACCAGTCAGTGCTAATTTCAGGTTTTTCAGGAGATCGTTTTTTTGAGCGTAAGCATTGAGCGTTCTCGTCAGGGCTTTACGGAATCCTGTAACATGGGTGCCACCTTCCTGGGTGTTGATATTGTTGACATAGCTGAACACATTCTCCTGATAGGTATCGTTGTACTGGAGCGCTATTTCAACAATGGTCGTGTCCCGTTCACCGTAAATATATATCGGCTCTTTGATCAAGCTCAGACGATTCTGATCAGTAAACTGGACAAACTCTTTGAGGCCGCCCTCAAAATGAAAGATTTCCTGATCTCCCGCAGTATCCTGAACGGTTATCCTGAGATTTTTATTGAGAAACGCAAGTTCCCGCATGCGATCAATAATGATATCCTTGCGGAACTCGGTCGATTTGAAAATAAGATGGTCCGGCATGAATGTGGTTTTCGTACCACGCTTGTCTGACGTCCCGATAGACTTCACATCACCCTGTGGAACTCCCCGTTCAAACCGCTGGAAATAGACTTTTCCATCGCGGTACACTTCCACTTCGCACCATTCGGAAAGTGCATTGACCACCGAAGCGCCAACACCGTGAAGACCGCCGGAAACCTTATAGGCTCCCTTGTCGAACTTACCCCCTGCACCAATCACCGTCATAACCAGCTCAAGGGCTGATTTCTGTTTTTCCGGGTGAATATCGACAGGAATACCTCTTCCGCGGTCGATAACTGTAACCGAACCGTCAGGATTCAGTGATACAAAAATATAGTCGTTAAAGCCCCCGAGGGTTTCATCGATTGAGTTATCGACAATTTCATAAATAAGATGATGAAGGCCTCTACTGTGAATATCACCGATATACATGGCCGGACGCATCCTGACATGCTCGATGCCGTCAAGAACCTGAAGGTTGTGTGCTCCGTAAGTCGAAGGACCCGGAATAGGAGATGGGATCGATGGTGTTGGTGTATTGATATCGGCTTCCAGCATATGTATCAGCAATAACTTGTGAGATGAAAATTGTTCATCAAGATAATAAAAATGCCATCATTATGCGCTTCTTATGTGGTTAGAACGTCGCCCAGAACGCATCAATAAAATGCTCAATAACACAAGAACTTATATGGTTCTCTTCTGCGCCATCTACACTTACAGCAATAACATCGAACCGGCTATCTGCTTCATTCTGCCCTGTAAACGCCAGGTATGCCTTTGCAGCTTTGATGATCTCCTTTTGTTTGGCAGGTGTCACCGATTCTGCTGGATGGCCTTTTTCAGCTGAAGAACGGGTTTTGACTTCAACAAAGCAAAGTGTCTTGTTATGCCGGGCAATAATGTCTATTTCATTACGATGGTAGCGGTAATTGCGCTCAATAATACGGTACCCTTTTTTTGCAAGGTACTTGGCTCCAAGGCTTTCGCCCTCTTTTCCGAGCAGGTGCGGCTCAAGCATGGCAGGTATTACTTTTCACCGAGTTGTTTGAGTTTGAAACTTGTACGATGAATCGGGCAGCGCCCGTATTGAATAATAGCTCGGACGTGTTCTTTTGTGCCATAGCCGACATGTCGATCAAATCCATACTCAGGCCACTCGGTGCTGTATGCCGCCATGATCTCGTCCCGATGGGTTTTGGCAAGCACCGAAGCAGCGGCGATTGAAAACACCTTCGAGTCGCCCTTCACAAGAGTTGTATAGGGAATCCCGAGGCTTGTCTTAAACCTGTTTCCGTCAACAAGCAGAAGTTCCGGGAGAACCGGTAATGACTCAACAGCATTGTTCATGGCAAGCATGGTTGCCTGCAGGATATTTATTCTGTCGATCATGTCCGGCTCAACAGATGCAACTGCCCATCCAAGAGCATATTTTTTTATTTCAGGAACAAGTTCTTCCCGCATTTTGGCGGAAAGCTTTTTGGAATCATTCAGCTGTTCCAGAAAACCATCGTCAGGCCTGAACCAGCGGGGAAACACAACCGCTCCGGCAACCACCGGCCCAGCGAGAGGCCCCCGGCCAACCTCATCAATTCCACAGATCTTGCGGGTCGTTCTCCATAGGGGCCATTCGTAATCCGTGTTCATGGAAACAAAATATTGTTATCGTTTCAATTTTAGCGTATGAATTGAAAAAGTCATCAGCACTCACTTATAAAATGACGTATAGTTTCATCATCGTTAAAGATACTTTTTTTCTTTCTACCCTGTTTGGCACAGGTGGCGGTTTTGCTGTTTCCTTATATAATTTATTATCTTGATTGTTGGCTTATAAGCCCATTTTTCAGCCACCAAGCTGGCTTTCCCGCTGAAAAGCATGGATGGAAATCCGAGGTTGCCTCTTAATTCGTTCAAGGATTATGCCAGTGTGTTTTTTGCGATATTTGGTTTTATGGTCGCAAAGGGGTTTAAAGAGTTATAAAAGGGGCTTATCCCCAGGTTCTTACCATTATAAAAGAGTGTGCGAATGAAGAAGAGTTCGAATAAGCAGTTGTTGATGAACAAGACCGGTGACGAAATACAGGTTGCTCTTGTTGAAGAGGGTCGTCTGGTCGAGTTGATTATTGAGCGCCCTGAGAGCAAGAGAAGCATTGGCGATATTTACCTTGGTCGGGTACATAAGGTTATTGAGGGATTGAAAGCAGCCTTTGTCGATATAGGTCAGAAGTCTGATGGGTTTCTCCATTTTTCAGATGTCGGTACAACCAGTGAAGATTACCGGGCGCTGATTGAAGATGATGATGATGATGAAACTGTTGTCAATGGTGATGATGATACCCTGCAGGAAGGAGCTCCAGGAGTATCCTCTGCAGCTGAACCGAATGTGAAAGCTGCAGCGCGAAGCGGCAACAAAAGGCAGAATGGGGATTCCGAGGAAAAGTCTGAAAAACGGCAGTCATATACTCAGATTATAGCAGGCAAGCTGAAACCTAACGACTCTATTCTTGTACAGGTTATCAAGGAACCAATCAGCAGTAAAGGCTCTCGCCTTACTTCTGATATTACCATTGCCGGACGTTTTATGGTGCTTCTGCCTTTTGGTGGAGGCCAGGTAGCAGTTTCAAGAAGGGTTGTTGCGCGAAAAGAAAGAGCACGGTTGAAAAAGCTGGTACGTTCCATGCTTCCAGAAGGTTTTGGTGCCATCATCCGTACTGTTGCCGAAGACCAGGAAGAAGACCTTTTGAAGCAGGATCTTGAAAAGCTTCTTGCAAAATGGAAACAGATTGAGGAAAAGCTGCAGGATGCCGCTCCTCCTCAGCTTATTTTCAAGGAGGATACCATTATATCCAGCGTTTTACGCGACTCACTTACTTCTGATGTTACTGAAATTGTGGCGAATTCACCAGTCATCTATAAAGAGACGCTGAATTATATCCAGTGGGCAGCGCCTGAAATGGTGAAAAATGTCAGTCTTTACCAGGGGAAGCTTCCTTTGTTTGAAGGGTATGGAATTGCAAAGGATGTTGAATCAATTTTTTCGCGTAAAGTGTGGCTCAAGTCAGGTGGCTACATTATCATCGAGCATACCGAAGCGATGGTGGTCGTTGATGTCAATAGTGGAAGGTATGCAGCAAAGCGTGAGCAGGAAGAAAACTCTCTGAAAACAAACCTTGAAGCAGCCCGTGAGGTTGTTCGGCAGCTTAGGTTGAGGGATATCGGCGGCATTATCGTTGTTGACTTTATTGATATGCTCGATCAGAAAAACTCCAAAAAGGTTTATGATTCCATGAAAACCGAACTTCGGAACGATCGGGCGAAATCAAACATTCTGCCGATGTCCGATTTCGGAATCATGCAGATTACCCGTGAAAGAATCCGACCAAGCTTGATGCAGCGGATGGGTGACCAGTGTCCGGCCTGTGGAGGCAGCGGTGTTGTTCAGGCAAGGTTCACAACGATTAATCAGATTGAGCGCTGGTTACGAAAGTATGCGCTCCGGCATCCAATGAAATTTCAACAGCTTGACCTGTATGTCAGTCCGACGGTTGTCGAGCCACTTCAGAACAGCGATATGAAAACAGAGCTGAAATGGTTTCTTCAGCACATGCTTTTTGTCCAGGTAAAGCCGGATGAAAGCCTGAGAAGTGATGATTTCAGGTTTTACAGTAGAAAAAACAACAAGGACATTACCGCTGAGTACGGCGATATATAAAAATAAGAGAGTTTTTTATGGGACAGTATGATTCATTGAAAAAGGATATTCTTGGTTTTTCAGCGCTTGGGGCTGCTGAGCTCTGGGAAATTCCAGAAGCGCGCATTGTGTTTGATCAGTTCAAGCAGCTGCTCAATGACGGGTTGGTGAGGGCGGCCGAAAAATCTGGTGAAGAGTGGGTGGTTAACTCCTGGGTCAAGGAGGGAATCTTGCTTGGAATGCGACTTGGACGACTGCAGGAAAGCCTTGTCTCTCTTGATGGGCCAGGTACTGGTTTTGCTTTCATCGATAAAGATACCTATCCGCTTAAAACGATAACGCTTGGTAATAATGTTCGTATTGTCCCCGGAGGTTCGGCAGTGCGGGATGGTTCATATCTGGCTCCTTCGGTAGTGATGATGCCTCCAGCTTATGTCAATGTAGGAGCTTATGTTGATGAGGGAACTATGATTGATTCCCATGCTCTCGTAGGGAGCTGCGCACAGGTTGGTAAAAAAGTGCACCTCTCTGCTGGCGTTCAGGTGGGCGGAGTGCTTGAACCAGTTGGAGCCATACCGGTCATTATCGAGGACGAGGTGATGGTGGGCGGCAACTGCGGTATATATGAAGGCACTGTTGTCAAAGAACGGGCGGTTATCGGTACAGGGGTTATCCTCAACGGTTCAACGCCGGTTTATGATCTTGCACTGAATACTATTTACAGAAAAACAGCCGATGCTCCTCTTGTGATTCCTGCCGGAGCGGTGGTTGTGGCCGGATCCCGCAGGATTAAGGGTGATTTTGCCGCTGAACACGGTCTTTCAATCTATACTCCGGTTATTATCAAGTACCGTGATGGACGGACTGATAGTGCAACGGCTCTAGAAGAGGCGCTCAGGTAAAGAGTGCTGGGGAATGGGCATAAGAGCGAAGGCAGGCAGTGGAGTATATCGCTGCTGCAGAGACTTCAGGGCTACCTGCTGGTCATTCTTTTCTGCTGTTGTATTCCATTCACCACTCTTTATTCCGCTACGGTTCCTCCCGACAAGGACTATTTCGATATCGTAAAAAGTATCGACCTTTTCGGTGAGGTCTATCGTGAGGTTTCCAAAAGTTATGTTGATACCCTCAATGTCAGCAAATTGATGTATGCTGGTATCGATGGTATGCTTCATACACTTGACCCCTATACGGTTTTTCTTGACGAGGCTGATTCCGGTGAACTTGATGAGCTGACAAGTGGACAGTATGCCGGCATTGGCGTTACCATTGCGTCAATTAACGGAATGTGCTTTGTCACTTCTGTCGTCGAGGGTTGTGCGGCAGCTAAAGCCGGTATCAAGGTCGGTGATAAAATTGTTACCATCAATAACACCGAGGTGATGAAATCATCGTTTGACGAGGTACGGTTGCTTATGAAAGGAGCAGTCGGTACTTCGCTTACGCTCCGCATTGAACGTAAAGGCTCGACCATCTTCATAGCTAAACTGATAAGGGAAGAGGTGAGGGTAAGTTCGGTGAGTTATTCAGGCATAAGTAATGGCATTGGTTATTTCGAGATGAAAAGTTTTGGTTCTCGTTCAGCTGATGATTTGCGTGAAGCCTTTCAAGGTCTCCAGCGTCAGTCGCGAGATCAGCATCTTCCTTTAAAAGGCATTATTCTTGATCTCAGAAACAATCCCGGTGGGCTTCTCACAGTTGCTGTTGATGTGGTCTCGCTTTTTGTCAACAAAGGCAGTGAGGTGGTCTCTATCAGGGGTCGGGCGCAGGGCACGTCAAAATCCTATGGAACAGCTTCACTTCCGATTGATGCTGCGATTCCACTTGCCGTACTTATCAATACAGAAAGCGCGTCAGCTTCTGAAATTGTTTCTGGTGCAATTCAGGATCTTGACCGTGGGGTTATTATCGGTGAGCGCTCCTATGGTAAAGGACTGGTGCAATCTGTTATACCGCTTGCCTACGATAATACTCTGAAGCTTACAACAGCTAAGTACTATACTCCTTCAGGTCGTTTAATCCAGAAAGAAAAAGATGCGGAGCATGATGCACGAAAAGTGCTTTCAAAAACTAAAGGAGATGATGCGGCAAAGGTTTTTTATACGAAAAGGAAAAGAAAAGTATATGGAAACGGGGGTATAACGCCTGATATACATCTCTCTGAAAAGTCGGAGTCCCCTTATATCGCAGAGCTTCGCAAAAAAGGTATGCTGTTTCTTTTTGCTAATACTTACTGTTCATCTTTCAATGCTTTGCCACCTCAGCCGTTTGATCGCAAGGTCATTATGGCGTCATTTGGTGAATTTCTTCACAACAGACAATTTATCTACACCTCCGAGGCTGAACGCCGTCTCAGTGAGTTGAAAGAAAGTATGAAGAAAGCCTCAAAGGATAAAAATGGCGAATGGGTAAAGACATTTGGCATTTTACAGCAGGACGTCGACAAGCTCAAGGCAGAGGAGATTACAAAAGAGTACGATAAAGTCGCTGATGTGCTTGAACAGGAGATTATGCGTCATTTTAGCGAGCGCCTTGCTCGACATGCGGAACTCGAACATGATCCAGTGTTTAAAAAAGCACAGGAGGTCTTGTCCGATTCCAGAAAGTATTCAGGAATTCTTCATCCTTGACTTTTTTCCGCCATTCCCCTTTCATACTCCTTTATTTTACGACGTGCACCAATGACAATCATAAGGTTGCTCACGGTGAGCAGGCTTTCGGCAAGCCCGTGAAGCAAGTCGTCGTGTGAAAGGGTTGGATAACCCCGAATCACTGTTGCAAGATACATGCAGTATACGGTCACCGAAATGAAAACAAGCACAAACCAGAATCCAGCAACGGTTAATCCTGAAAACAAAGTCTTATCCCGCCTGTAGAGCACTAGCAGCAGTACTAGAAAAGTAAAATAGACGATGCTTGAAAGTTGTAGAATAGTGTCAAAGATATCCGCACCAAGGTAGGATTGCGGCTTCCCGGTAATCATTATCGCTGCAAGTGCGGCCATATATCCCGGTGCAGAACTTTTTTGCGTTGTATTCAGGAGCTTCAGGGTTGCCCACAACAGTGAAATACTGCCAAAAAAATTGATAACCTCTGAGAGATCCAGAAAAAGAGGTATGGAGTCAGTGGAGATGTGATAACCCAGAACGAAAAAGCTGCCAATCCAGTGAGGGAGCATTGCTAGCGCAAAGAAGCGGATGTTGCGCTTTCCAGTCAATTGACCGTATCGGAAAATCAAAGCTGCGCCAATGCCCCATTCAAGTGCTGAAGAGATATGGATAATCCAGTTTGGAAAAGAGAGCAGCATTTAACAGCCCTTGATCAAGTGGTAGATGTTTTTAGAAAAAATTTTCATCTGGGTTGACCAGGGTGCAGGTACCATTTTTTTATAGAGATATGAGTCAAAGGTGATCTGTTGCACATCATCATCTGCGCATATCGCCACAAAAGTTTCTCTCAGCCGATCGGTTCGGTAGTAGACAGCCTGCAGAACTTCAAGTCCGAAAAAGATTGGCGCATAGAGCTTTCGGAACTCCTGTTCATAGCTTTTAAGTGGAGTATTATTTTTCAGGTGTTTCGTCATGGCCTGCGCTCCGAGTTTTCCTGATCGCATGGCGAAAAAAATTCCCTCGCCATTTGCAGGTGTTACCAGTCCTGCGGCATCCCCTATAAGAATCGCCTTCTCAGCAGTAAATGATTTACGGGGCTTCATCGGAATTTTAGCTGCCTCATCAAGATAGGGTTTATCGGTAATTCCTATTTTTTCAATAAAGCGCTTTTGGAGTGCCTTGATATTATGCCGATTATCTTCAGTGCCGGTTCCGATGGCTAAGTGATCAGCCTTGGGGAAAATCCAGCCATAAAAGTCTGGAGAAACTTCACCGTCAAACCAGATTTCAACAATGTCGCTGAATTTCTGGATGGAGGGGGTATATTTAAATCGCTGTTGCATGGCAATAACTTTCAGCTCGTTCGGCGGAAAGTGCAACTCATCAGCAGTTTTCGAGTTTGCTCCGTCTGCGCCGATAACCCTGAGTGCTTCGATAGGCGGCACTTTGTCGTTAAGGGTTTTGATGATAAAGCCGTTTCCTGAAGGAGTGATTGTGGTAACCAATGCTTCAACAATAACAGCCCCTGCACGTTCAGCTTCGGAACGCAGATAGCTGTCAAATTTTTCACGTCGGACCATCCCGACATAGCCGTTCGGCATACGCATATCAATAACTCGACCTTTCGGGGAGCGGGCCCTCATGCGGGATAGTTTTTTTTCTACCAGTTCAGAAGGAATTGAAAATTCTTCAATAAGTCCTAGAGGAATGGCCCCTCCGCAGGGCTTCACATTCTCCAGGTTTCGCTCAATCAGAATTGTTGATACCCCGGCTTTTGCCAAGTCTGCTGCAGCAACAGCTCCTGAAGGTCCTCCTCCTATGACAGCGACATCGTAACGCATTCTTATAAAAAGTAATTAACCCGCGTTGATTCTATCTTTAAACAAGCTTTGAAGCAAGAAACTCCCGTACTCTTGATATATCTATTCTTTCCTGCACCGCGCTATCCCGGTATCGAACTGTTACCGTATTCTCTTCCAGCGACTGGTGGTCAACAGTAATACAGAAAGGAGTACCAATTTCATCCTGCCTGCGGTAGCGTTTACCGATAGAGCCTGCATCATCGTACTGGACGAGGATGTCAGTTGAAAGCTCGTCTCGCAGTTTTGCTGCAGCCTCACCCATTCCGCCCTTCTTCATGAGCGGCAGTACAGCAGCCTTTACAGGTGCAACTTTAGGTGACAACTTCAGCACTACACGTTCTTCACCGTCAACGGTATCTTCTGTATAAGCATTCGCAATAAGTGCCAGAAAGAGTCGATCGCATCCGGCAGAGGTTTCAACAACATAGGGGATGTAGCGCTCGTTTGTGAGTTGGTCGATATACTCCATATTTTTGCCTGAAAATTCCTGATGCTGCTTCAGGTCAAAATCAGTTCTCGAATGAATTCCTTCGATCTCCTCAATACCAAACGGAAACTCAAACTTGATATCATAGGCAAGGTCAGCGTAGTGAGCCAGTTTGTCATGCTTGTACCAATGCAGTTTCTCCTTGCTGATTCCAAGCGAACTGGTGTACCAGTTAAAACGCTCTTCTCTCCAGGCTTCGAAAGCTTCAGCCTGGGTTCCAGGTTTTACAAAGTACTGCATTTCCATCTGTTCAAACTCAACCATACGGAAGATGAAGTTGCCTTTGACAATCTCATTCCGGAACGCCTTGCCAATCTGAGCTATACCAAATGGTACCTTCATACGCGACGATTCACGTACGTTGTGGAAGTTCACAAAAATGCCCTGCGCAGTTTCTGGGCGTAGATAAACGATACTTGAGGTATCAGCCACAGCGCCCATATTGCACTGGAACATAAGGTTGAATTGACGTACCTCGGTCCAGTCACCCGATCCCGTATCCTGAGCCTTGATTCCCTCAGCAATGATCAGCTCATAAAGCGCACGGTTTGAATCCTTCGCAGCTGACACGCTCTCGTAAACACTCTGTACTCTCTGTGCATCTTCATCTTTCCCATCACGACGCAGTTTTTCAGTATAATTTTCAATCAAATGGTCAGCACGGTAACGCCTCTTGGTCGTACGATCGTCAATCATAGGGTCGTTAAAACTCGACACATGTCCCGAAGCCTCCCAAACCCTTGGGTTCATCATAATGGAAGCATCAAGCCCCACAATATTCTGGTGGCGACGAGTCATCGAGTTCCACCAAAGATCCTTGATATTTTTTTTCATTTCGCTGCCCAACGGACCATAATCAAAGCAGGACGATAGACCTTCGTATATCTCTGACGATGGAAAAATGAACCCACGTCGTTTGGCCAGTGAAACAAGTTTATGCATGACTTTATCAGGTGGAAGATTCACACTCTGCACCCGTTTCTGATCAGAATTGCTCATGTTCATTCAAAATATTTTGAAAAAATCCCGGAAGGATTCCAGTTCAAGAGATAAGACATTGAATATAAGAAACAAAGGAAGATAATCAGAGTCAGAGCCAGGCTGAGGAATCTTTGTCAATTCGCTCTTTTTCATAAATTTTCTCTTCAACAGGATTATATCGCATCTCGATTGTATTGTTGCTCAGAATATGCTTATACTTCTTTTCATAGGGTTCGATGATCAGGTATTTATTGAAGCATAAAAACAAATAATACCGATGCATGATGGTATGGTTATTTTCGCAGAAACCAAGAGCTCTTCCTTCTTTTTGTTTTTATTAGCGTCTTATGGGCGCAAATAAAACGTATAAAGCTAAAAAAGCATCATAAAGTCGGAAATTCGGAAATTTCCGATCTGTCCTTAAGTCTATAAAGTATTTAAAATAAGTATTTTATGGTTTTTTGTGCGCGTTAGTGTCACAAGCAGGTTTAGCTCTGAAATCCCCTTAAATGCCATAAAAAGACCCGAAGTTGCGTAAAAAAGACTAAAAAGGGGACATTTGATCGATTTCATGACCCGTTATTGAAATATTGAAATTTGACATCAATACCTCTCATCCTGCCCCATTATCAGCACTATTAAAAGTTATTCATGTGGAGTTTTTTTTCTGCCTTGCAGGAAATAAGCGGATCTCTTTTATCCGATCGGGTAAAAAAGGTCTTGACTGGAAAATCCGTGGGTAGATTGAATGAGTGTGCCGTTTTTACCGGCCGAGGTGCTTTATGGTGTTCTGCAGAGTTTTGAAGACATTGCTTACCTTAAAGTGGTACGTCATCCTGTTTGGATTTCTGTTTTAAGGGCGATTTCCTCCAGAATCGAACTGACCCTCAGGCAGGAGCTCATAACCCCGAAATAGACGATGCTTCGCCCACGCGTATGAACTTCCCAGGTACACTTCTCTGCTTTCTGACGACTGCATTGTGTGGCTTTGATGATCTGTTCAATCACCTCATCAAATGAGTGTTCCTCATCATTGAACAGTACAACGCGGTATGCATCAAGCGTATCGGTATCGGAACTTTGTTCAGACTGCTTCGTCACTGGTGAGGGTAAGGATGCTTTCCACCCGACTAAAAGGGAGGCGTTCATTATAGTCCCGTGTGTTCGTTTAAAACTGTAAAATAGGCAATCCCCCCCCAAAAATGCAACATTGGTGGTATCTCACTCTGCAACAACGGGTTCGAGTGCACCGAATGAAAAGGTGCCCGATGGAGATATGCTGACTTTAAAATGAGCTCCGACAGGTATTGTCATCATATCACTGATATGGCCAAAGGAGAGTCCTGAGAGTGCGGTGGCGTGGATGTTGAGTGTGCTGTAATATTCAAAAACTCTTTTCATGCGTTCATCCTCTCCTGCTTTTTCAGGTTCACCGGAGAACTGGCCAAAAATTATAGCACTGCAGCTGGTTAGAAGATTTGCGTTGGAGAGGTGTGAGAGCATACGGTCGACTCGGTAGGCCGGCTCATTGATGTCCTCCAGAAAAAGAAGAGTCTCTTTGAATGAAGGCAGAAAAGGAGTTCCTATCATTGAGGAGAGCACCGAAAGGTTTCCTCCGAGGAGCTGTCCCTCCGCCATGCCTTCCCTGATGCAGGTCAGAGTATGACTCGGATGGTTTTGAAGCGACATCGCAAAGTTAGGTGAGGTGAGCATCCCCCAGAAATGCTCTTCAGTATAGGGTGTCGGTGAATAGAGTTCCGTTGCAAGCATTGGGCCGGAAAAACTGATCAGACCTGTTTTTGCGTAGAGGGCCAGAGAGAGAGCGGTAATATCAGAATACCCGGCGAGTATTTTCGGATTTGCGGCTACCAGATTGTAATCGATCTTGTTCAAAAGGCGGGCAGCCCCGGCTCCTCCCCTCAGGCAGAATATTGCCTGAACTGAAGGATCGTTGAACATCTCATGAATATCATGGAGCTTTTCCCTGTCGGCAATAGCTGGGTCAGGGTTAATACGGTTCAGATGGCGGGAAGGCTTAACCTGATATCCATTTTTTTCGAGATAACTAATTGCCTGCCCGATTTTCTCAGGATAAGCGCAATGTGATGATGGTGAGATAAGCCCAATGGTATCTCCTTTGCGCAGGGCTTTTGGGGTAAGGTTTTTCATAAAGCCAAAAAACATCAGCCCCTGTGAAGACGCTGATGTTTTTAATTCATTGGCCTGAAATCAGGAAATACTTTCGGTCAGCAGTATAGCTTTGTTGCCGCTGACTTCAAAAAACCCGTCTGCGATCGAAAATGACTGTTCGGTGCGATCTGCCAAAGCAAGCTTGACCTTGCCAGTATTCAGCGATGAAAGAAAAGGAGCATGATTTTTCAGTATCTGAAATTGACCATTCTCTCCTGGTGCAGTTACACTTACAATCTCCCCGGAAAAATATAGCTTCTGGGGAGTGACGATCTCTATATTGAATCCTTTATCGGAATTCGCCATGGCTCTTGCTTAGTTTAGAGAGTTTTTGCTTTCTCAATGGCTTCCTCAATGGTTCCGACAAGGTAAAATGCGCTTTCCGGCAGATTGTCATGACGGCCTGCGATGATTTCCTTGAAGCCTTTGATGGTTTCCTCAAGCTTGACATATTTGCCTGCAAGACCAGTGAAGGCCTCTGCAACAAAGAATGGCTGAGAGAGGAAGCGCTGTACTTTTCTTGCTCTGGAAACAACAAGCTTATCCTCATCGCTGAGTTCGTCCATACCGAGAATGGCGATAATATCCTGAAGATCTTTGTAGCGCTGTAAAAGCTGCTTGACAGCCTGTGCAGTGTCGTAATGATCATCACCGACAATATTCGGATCAAGAATACGTGATGTTGAGTCAAGAGGGTCAACAGCAGGGTAAATACCAAGCTCTGCAATAGAACGTGAAAGCACGGTCGTTGCATCAAGGTGAGCGAAAGCAGTCGCTGGAGCCGGATCGGTAAGATCATCCGCAGGCACATAGATAGCCTGTACCGAAGTGACCGAACCTTTTTTGGTTGAAACAATTCTGTCCTGAAGTTCACCCATTTCAGTAGCAAGGGTAGGCTGGTATCCTACAGCACTTGGCATACGACCGAGAAGAGCGGATACTTCCGAACCTGCCTGAGTAAAGCGGAAGATATTGTCAATGAACAGCAACACGTCACGGTTTTCCTCATCACGGAAATACTCAGCAATACTGAGGCCTGTCAAGGCTACACGCTGACGGGCACCGGGAGGTTCGTTCATCTGTCCGAAAACCAGAGCGGTTTTATCGATAACGCCTGATTCCATCATTTCGTGCCAAAGGTCGTTTCCTTCGCGGGTACGTTCGCCAACTCCGGCAAAAACGCTGAAGCCCGACTGTTGTTTGGCAATATTATTAATCAGTTCCATGATCAGAACTGTTTTGCCTACACCTGCTCCACCAAAAAGGCCGGTTTTACCACCGCGAGAGTAAGGCTCAAGAAGATCGATAACCTTGATGCCTGTTTCGAACATCTCTGCTTTCGTAGAGATTTCATCAAATTTAGGAGCAAGACGATGGATCGAATACGTTTTCTTGGTATGGATTTCTCCACGACCGTCAATCGGCTCACCAACTACATTAAGCATTCTGCCGAGAACTTCCGGCCCGACAGGTACCTGTATAGGTTTTCCTGTGTTTGTAACTGGGAGTCCTCTGACAAGTCCGTCAGTGCTCTCCATTGAAACGGTACGTACACGCTCTTCTCCGAGATGCTGCTGTGTTTCAAGCACCAGCTTTGTGCCGTCAGGTCTTGTAATTGTTAATGCATCCAGAATTGACGGCAGTTGTCCTTCAGGAAAATCTACATCAACAACAGGGCCGATGATCTGGGAAATCTTACCTTCTTGCATAGTGACAGTGTGGATAGGATTTTATTAGAAGTACTCAAACGTTCAGGCTTCCATTTTTCTATTCTTGGATGCCTTTTTTAACCGGGAATTATGAGGTCAGATCACCCCGTTGGAAATGGCAGTTCATGATCCGAGCCACCTGCGGGAGTCGAACCCACGACCTACTATTTACGAAACAGTTGCTCTACCAACTGAGCTAAGGTGGCCTAAGCATATAAAAATAAGCCGAAATATAATTTTTTTGATAGAGAAACACAAAGATAAATACATCCCATTTATAGCGGTCTAAAAAAAGAAGAATTGTATATTAAAACATGAAAAAAACTGGTGCGATTAATTTATTAAGCTGGAACTGACTAAAATAATTGATGAAGATGGCAAGGAATTCTTTACGGGTAGTGATTATCAGTTGTCTTTTATTGGTTGCTGTGGCTGGAAAGTTATTTGCAGCTCCTCCTGCAGATGCCACTCCACCGGTTCCTGCCTTTTCAGTTGTCTCTCTTGATGGCAAGGCGGTAGGTTCTGCAAATCTTAACAGCACAACCTATATTGTGAATTTTTTTGCCTCTTGGTGTCCTCCCTGTAGATCAGAGATTCCTGATATGGTTATACTCCAGAATAAGTATGGTCGAAAAGGATTTACATTTATTGGAGTGGCGGTTAATGAAACCGAACCGAATATGCGCGAGTTTATAAAAAAAAATAAAATCACGTACCCTGTCGTAATGGCAAACGAGCAAATAGTCAATGCCTTCAGCAGGTATGTTGATGGAGGAATCCGTGCAATTCCCACCTCTTTTGTTGTTAACTCTTCAGGTCGGATTATACAGGTCATTACCGGGGCAAGAAGTAAGGATGTGTTTGAAAAAATTATTCTTGATGCTCTCAGAAAACATAAAACTCCGAAATAAACCTTCATTACATGATTGATGGTTTTAAGAATCGGATAATCTGTTTTATCCGTACATATTTTTTTATAACGTCTGCCGCCAGTGATGGTTGCGGACGTTTTTTTGTATAACCCTTAGCCAATGAAAGAAAGATCATGACTTTACTTCAAATTAATCCTCCGGATTATGTGAAAAACAAAAAACTGATTCAGTGGGTACAGGAAACCGCTGACATCTGTCGCCCGGACGCTGTCCACTGGTGTGATGGCTCCCAGGAAGAGTACGACCTTCTTTGCCAGAAGATGGTGGAGAGCGGAACGTTCATCAAGCTTTCCGAAGAGAAACGTCCAAATAGCTATCTCTGCCGTTCAGACCCGAGTGATGTTGCAAGGGTTGAGGACAGAACCTACATTTGTAGCCTTCGCCGCCAGGATGCTGGCCCGACCAACAACTGGGTTGCACCCAAAGAGATGAAAGAAACTCTTAATGAGCTTTTTACAGGTTGTATGGCAGGCAGAACCATGTATGTCATTCCTTTCAGCATGGGGCCTCTTGGATCACCTATTGCACATATTGGCGTTGAAATATCCGATTCCCCTTATGTTGTAACCAACATGCGTATCATGACGAGAATGGGACGCAGTGTCATGGAATTGCTGGGTGAAACCAAAGATTTTGTTCCTTGCCTGCACTCTGTAGGAGCTCCTCTTGAGTCTGGTGCGATTGATGTCGCCTGGCCTTGTAATGACAAAAAATATATCGTTCATTTCCCTGAAGAGCGCTTGATTGTTTCTTACGGTAGTGGTTATGGAGGGAATGCTCTGCTTGGTAAGAAATGCTTTGCATTGCGTATTGCCTCCTCTATGGCCCGCGATGAAGGATGGCTTGCTGAGCATATGCTGATTCTCGGTGTTGAGTCTCCTAATGGTGAAAAAACTTATGTTGCTGCCGCATTCCCGAGTGCCTGTGGTAAAACAAATTTTGCCATGCTTATTCCGCCTCATTCTTTTGAGGGTTGGAAGGTAACTACTATCGGAGACGATATTGCTTGGATCAAGCCAGGTGAAGATGGTCGGCTTCATGCGATTAATCCTGAATATGGCTTTTTCGGTGTTGCTCCCGGTACGTCGGAACAATCAAATCCGAATGCCATGGCGACTCTATCAAAGAATTGTATTTTCACAAATGTTGCCATGACCCCGGATGGAGATGTTTGGTGGGAGGGAATGACTAAGGTTGCTCCTGATGAACTTATCGATTGGCAGGGTAATCGTTGGACTCCTGATTGTGGTCGCGTTTCTTCGCATCCTAATGCTCGGTTTACCTCTCCTGCAAGTCAGTGTCCTTCGCTTGATCCTGACTGGGAAAATCCTAAAGGTGTCCCTATCAGTGCTTTTATTTTTGGTGGGCGTCGTGGGGATACAGTTCCTCTTGTTTATCAGTCAGCAAACTGGAATTTTGGCGTATACCTTGCAGCAACAATGGGGTCAGAAAAAACTGCTGCTGCAGCAGGCAAAATCGGCGAAGTTCGTCGCGATCCTTTTGCGATGATTCCTTTCTGCGGTTATCATATGGGTGATTATTTCAATCATTGGCTGCATGTAGGACGTACACTTCAGGAACCACCGAGAATTTTTGGTGTCAACTGGTTTCGCAAGGATGAAAATGGCAAGTTCCTCTGGCCAGGTTTCGGAGATAATATGCGGGTGTTGAAATGGATTGTCGACCGTGTGCGTGGAAACGCCGCGGCAGTTGAAAGTCCACTCGGCTGGATGCCAAAGTATGAGTCGATTGATTGGACTGGTCTTGATGAAATGACGTCAGAGAAGTTTTCGAAACTGATGTCAGTAGATCGTGAAGCATGGAAAACGGAGCTTCTTTCACATGAGGAGCTTTTCGCCATGATTTATGACAGGTTGCCAAAAGAGTTTACCCATATCCGTGAGCTTATGCTCTCGACGCTTTGGTTGTCTCCTGAGCATTGGTCACTTGCACCGGAAGACTATACTCTTGACTCCTGATCATTGTTGTCAGCTAAACAAAAAAGGCGCCGTTATAGGTGCCTTTTTTGTTTATAACCATTAGACTCTATTATTCTTCGTCCAGAGTGAAGCCGATTTTTACAGTTACCTGCCAGTAGGCGATTTTCTGATTCTCTATATGACAGCGGGTTTCAAGAATTTCAACCCAGCGAATATTTCTGATTGATTCAGCTGCTTTGGTAACAGCGTTATTTACTGCTTCTTCAATGCTTGTTGGGGAGGAACCAACAAGTTCGATTTTCTTATAAATGTGAGCGCTCATAGCGTTTAGATGTTTAGTGAGTGAATAAAAAAGTTACATGTAATGAAGTGCATGCTTTAGGTCATGCCCTCATATTAGCAATTCAAGCGAAATCTTCAAACAGACTTTCGCCTAGCGATAATTGTTTTAAAAAAGATATTCAGGGGAGCTGAGTTGTTGCAGGACGTTGGGTGCGGCCCGAAACAATCATCAGTATTCCGATTGTTTCGGGCAATAAGAGTTGATTTTACAGTCCCAGAGAATGGAACAAAAGTGGCAGCGCGCAAAGCGCAATAGCGATATTAGTTGCACCGCAGATTTTTGTAATAAGTGTATTCTGCTTGTACCAGGCAAATGGGAGCAGGATTGTTAACACGTTGATGAGCAAAAGTACCGTGCCTAATGGCCAGATTTTTCCGATCATGATTGCTTTGTAGCTGAATACCGCTGTCATGAAAAAAATACCGAGAAACAAGTGGGCATAGATCTTCTTGTCTCCGGGATTGTAGAAATGCATGGCAACGACAACCCAGAACAGTCCGTAAGTAGCAAAGATTGTCCCGACGAAAATTCTTGCTTCAGGAGGCATCCCTACATCGAAAAGGTAAAGGCAAGCTGCTGTAAAAAGCTGAGCAAAGCCGCCAAAATAAAGGGCGATATGGGCAAGATTTCTTCCCAGCTTTGCATGATCGGTCTCCTTGTCTAGTCCGAATCCCAACTGTTCAAGGCCGAATACCCAGACAGTGACGATAAGCCCAAACAACCCGATAGCTTCCGGATTAACAACATTCATCCGTAGAACTCCTTTTTGTTTTAGTTTATAGTAGTTAGTACCGTTGCAATCGCAATGGTCGGATTAATGTACATCTATTATTTTTTAAAGAATAAAAGTATCATCATTTACAGCTGTATTACGTTATGACTTTTTTATCTGGGGTTGAAATAAATTTTCAATTATGCTACGGCGATAATACGATATATCCTGGATTGAAGCCCATGCCCCGAAAAGTGGGCATGATTTTCCGCTTTCTTTTGATACCTTTGAGCAATGAATGATGAAGAGACAAATGAAGATGCTTTGATTAGGATGGCCCTACCAGTTGAAAACTACACAATAAAAAATCAGGATTCACCTGAACCTCAAAGGAATACAGGATTTTCGGGACAGCTGCTTACTGCTTTTCCCGCGTTCAAGAACCTTAATTTTCGGCGTTATTTTCCTGGACAGGTAGTTTCCATGATTGGAACATGGATTCAGATGGTAGCTCAGGGTTGGCTTGTTCTAGAAATAACCAGTTCGGCTTTTGACGTTGGCCTTGTTGCAGCAGCTTCGACACTGCCAACACTTTTTCTCTCCTTGTTGGGGGGTGTTATTGTTGATCGCTACCATAAACGGTCCATTCTGCTTTTGACTCAGTCTGCAGCAATGATACTTGCTTTTATCCTTGGTATTTTTGCGATGACCGGCACAGTAACCCTTTGGATCATTTTTGTACTTTCTTTTCTTCTTGGCTGTGTGAATGCTCTCAATGTTCCTGCATTGCAGGCCTTTCTTAGTGAAATAGTTGAGCGGGATCATCTTGCGTCGGCCATTGCCATGAATTCGGCAATCTATAACGTATCCAGGGTTATTGGGCCAGCTATTGCGGGGTTTCTTATTTCCGCGACCGGAACGGGGGTTGCGTTTCTTGTCAATGGAGTCAGCTTTTTTGCTGTTATTCTCTCACTCCTTTCCATGAAGGGGCTTTCAAAACCTGTCAGTTCGAAAATCGCTGTACACCCTTTGCTGGCGATCAGGGATGGTTTGAAATATTCCTGGGAGCATCCGTTGATCAGAACCATTGTTTTTTTTATCGCGGTGATTTCGATTTTCGCATGGTCCTATGTCACGATGCTTCCTATTATAGCCAAACATACCTTCGGTATGGGCGCATCAGGACTTGGATATTTGTATGGAGTCTCAGGACTTGGCTCTGTCGTTGGAACCTTGCTTGTCTCCATATACTCTAGAATAATCGACCGCTTGGTTTTTATTGCAGGAGGGACAATTCTTTTTTCTATCGCACTTATCGGGTTTACATTTACCACGGTAGTTCCGGTGGCATTTTTCTTTCTTTTCCTTAGTGGGTTCGGGCTTGTTGCAGCAGTTTCAACTCTGAGTGCCACAATTCAGAGTACGGTTGATGATCGTTTCCGAGGAAGGGTAATGAGTCTTTATATGATGGTTTTTATGGGGTTCATGCCGATCGGAAATATTGAGATTGGTTATCTCTCAGAACATTTCGGTACGGGGATTGCAATCCGTATAGGATGTTTTATTACTATCCTTGCTTCATTGGTTCTTGTTTACTCCAGCAGGAGTGTCCGCAAAGCCTACCACCAGTATAAAGAGCATTGAGTATACAGCTTGAAACAATGTTTTTGTTCCTCATAATGGTGTGAAAAACCCGTTAATGGGTCGATGAAAGATCGACTTTTTCTCCTTTGTTTATCCTGATCAAGAGGAGAAGGGGCAGTGCAAGCGCAAAGAGGATCGCGATAAGCATAAATGCGTCCATATAGGCAAGATGGTGGCTTTGAGCAGTAACGGTTCCTTCCAGCGCTTTTATGCCAGCAATTTCTGCTTCGTTTGGAGCCAGACCCGCTTTCATGGTGGCAAGTTGTTGTACAGCATCCAGTCTTGTTACAACCGCAGGATCGTAGGGTGAAAGATGGCTCAGCAGTTCCACTCTGTGCGCGGCTACCCGCCGTGCGATATAGGTATTAGTGAGCGCAATCCCGAACGATCCGCCGAGCTGTCGTACCATGTTATTGAGCCCCGTAGCCTGTCCGATGTCTTTGCCATGAAGCCCAGCTACAGCGAGCATGGTAACAGGAATGAAAATGAAACCAAGCCCGAAACCGCGAAGAAGGAGTATCCAGAAAAAGTTTTCCGATCCTGACTGCATGGTCTGCTGGCCGAGTTCCCAGCAGAAAACCGTAAAGGACACCATACCAACAGCCATCACTTTTTTAGGAGAGATACCTCGTTGCAATGCGATGCCGAGCGGAAGCGAGATTATTCCCGTTACAATTGTGCTTGGAAAAAGCACCAGTCCCGTCAGTAATGCAGTAAAGCCGAGCAACCGTTGCACAAAGACAGGAAAGATAAAGAGAGAGCCATAGAGGCCATAACCAACGATAAAGGTGAGTACTGCCCCAATCGCTAGGTTTTTGCTTCGGGCCAGCACTCTCAAGTCAACTGCGGGTTCATTGGTGTGCAGTTCCCACCAGACAAATGCCAGAAGTGAAATAGCGGCGATGATTGTAAACCAGATAATATAGGGGGTTTCAAACCAGTCTTTCGCCTCTCCCCTTTCAAGAATGAATTGCAGCGAGCCAATGCCGATAGCAAGAAGCCCAATGCCTGCCCAGTCAATTTTAGAGACCGAGTGCTCTACTTTTGGCTCTCTGAGAAAAGTAAAGGCAGACCATGCTGCAAGCAGGCCGACCGGGATGTTGACGAAAAAGCACCACTCCCAGGCAAAATAGTCTACAAGAAAGCCCCCGAGCAACGGTCCTATGGTAGGGCCGAGCACAAGTCCCATGGAAAAGATACCAGTGGCCTTGCCACGTTCTTCGGGTCGGTAGGTCTCGTAGAGGATAGCTTGGGAAGTTGGTAGCAGCGCACCTCCACCGAGACCCTGCAGAAAGCGGAAAACCACCAGTGCCCAGATATTTGGGGCCATACCGCAAAGCAGAGAAGCAAAGGTAAAAAGCAGAATCGAACCAATGTAGTAGTTTCGACGTCCAAGCAGGTTACCAAGAAAGCCGGAAAGGGGGATCACAATAACATTAGCAATGGCATAACTTGTGATGACCCATGCGGCATCATCGATACTCGCACCAAGGTTCCCGCTGATCTGGGTGAGCGCTACATTCACAATTGTGGTATCGATCAGTTCAAGCATGGCTGAAATGATAACCGTCAATGTGATGATTATTTTCCTGAATCCAGTGTCATAGGTATGGGCGGGATTTGGTAGCATTGCAGCTACCGATACGCCGTTCTGTTGTTCTAATCGTGCCATACTTTGCTTTTGCTTACGCTGCTTTGTCAGTCATTGTTGCGTTCTTTTCTCTCCGACAGGATCCCTTTTTTCATTCATATTCTTTTGTCATGCCGAATTACTCTTACAAGGCGGATCTTTCCCAGCTATCTCATTTTATCTTAACGTCCACGACCACGTTCATGCCTGCGGCAAGCTTATGATCCTTGTCGGGTTGCTCTGTAAAGATGATTTTGACAGGGACACGTTGCGTGACCTTTATAAAGTTACCACTTGCATTGTCGGGAGGAAGCAAGGTGAATTTTGCGCCGGTACCTGATGAGAGAGATTCCACCTTTCCTTTGAATTCTTTATCAGGGTATGCATCAACCTTTATAGTAACTGGTAGTCCTGGATGTAATTTTTCAAGCTGGGTTTCCTTAAAATTTGCCACAATCCAAAGATCCTTGCTTCCGACAATTCCAATGAGCTGTTGGCCTGGCGCCACGTATTGGGCCGGCTGCACATTTTTTTTCGAAACCTGACCATTGGCCGGAGCAGTAATTGTCGTGTACGACAACTGAAGCTCAGCCTGGCGAAGTTCGGCTTCACGTTTTTTTACCTCTGCTTTTTGTAGCGGAATCTGGGCAAGCGCAGCCTGATACTGGCTTCCTGCAGCGGAATATTGAGCTGAAGCAGCCTGAGCTCCTGCCTTGACGCCATCAAACTCTGCCTGTGAAATCACGTCCTGATTCCGGAGATTTTCGCCGCGGCGAAGGTCCGCCTGCTGTTTTTTGCTTGTGGCTGCCGCAGCGTTTGCTGATGCACTTGAAGCATTTGCTTGGTCGGCTGTGGCCGTTACTGATGCCTTGGCGCTCTCTACAGCTGCTGCTGCAATGTCTCGACGCACTTCATAATCAGCTGCTTCAATCCGGATAAGGGTATCGCCCTTATGCACCTGCTGATTATCGCTTGCAAGCACTTCCTGCACTTTTCCGGGAATTCGTGAAATGACAGGATAGATATCTCCCTCTATCTGAGCGTTGTCGGTTTCAATGTATTGGAAAGAGTGGTAAAGGCTCATGCCTCCCCAAATAAGTGCGACAGCAATAAAAACACCGGCAATAATGATGCGCAGCGGATTCGATGCCTTTACAGGATCTTTTCCGGATGTCTGGTTTTCGGGTACTTTTTGTGATTCAGGTTGTTCCATGGTTTTTGTTTTTGTTGTCAGGCGTTTTCAGTATCACAACGGGGCATGGCGCATGGCGCATCACCGTTTCCGCAGTGCTCCCTACAAGTAGCCGTGTTATGGCTGTGGTTCCGTGGGAGCCGAGTACAATCAGATCTACTTTCTGTGTTTTTGCATAAAAGAGAATCACTTCAGCAGGATCACCATACTGCACAGTAAAAAATGCGTGTACTTTGTTTTCAGAAAGCATATCGCTGTATCGGGAAAAATCATGCAGGTGCTTTTCGATGATCTCCTGCTTGTTCCCCTCTTCGGGCGCAACATAAAGCACAATGAGTTCAACATGTTCAGGGTGCATGGTAGCTACATAGCGTATTACCGAATCCGAAGTAATTGAAAAGTCTACGGCGCAGATTATTTTATGTAATGGTATAGTCATTTTACCAGAAAATTTCACCTGTAACTCGTTTCAGAGTATAGTTGTTCATCACATAGGCATAGTCAGCCTGTAGTCGAGCAAGTTCTGCCTGGGAAAGAGATGCTTCGGTGTTCAGCAGGTCAAGCACTGTAGCCATACCGTTTTCATAGCGAGCTCTGGCATGTTGAGCTGCAAGTTTCGCCTGCTGGACCTGTGCTTCGGTCGTAATAATTTTTTCCGACGAAGTTTTTAGCGCATGTATCGCCTCTTCGACATCAGATTTAACCTGTCGTTCAGTATCATACTTTCGCTGAATTGCTGCATGCATAAGGGCCGTAGCTTCCTGACGTTCAGCACTTGTTTTAAACCCGCTAAATATAGGTACCTCCAGATGCAGGCTTCCCACAAAATTTTCACGGATTTCATTAATATCCGGCAAAAGGCCGTTTGTTATGCCATAGGAGACGCTGCCGGATACTACCGGAAGCCCATCTTTCATAGCAATAGAACGCCGTTGCTTAGCGGCCGTTTCATGTTCGCTGGAAAGTTTCATCTCAAGTCGCTGTTTCAATGCCTGCGTGACAAGTTCAGAGTCTTTGCGCTCTGCCTGGGTTATAGAGAAGGATCCCCGAATCTTGAGTGGAAGGTTGTCAGCTATTCCTGTCAAGCGGCGCAGTGTCAGCTCCTGTCGGAGTAATTCATGTTTCAGGTCGAGCATTTTGCTTTGGGCATTTGCAATACGCACTTCAGTGGAAAGCACATCAAACTTTGTTGCAGCGCCGGTCTGGTAACGTTTTGATGTGAAGTCGAGAGCTTTGTTTAGTGCTGTTATTTCTTTTTGCTCCACGTTTATATTTTCCCGTAAAAACAGAATACCGTAAAAGAGCTGAACAGCTTGAAAAGAGAGATCTCTTCGGGAGATTTCAAGTGATTGTTCTGCAGTTTTTTTGCCTGTCGACGCAAGATCTACCGTAGAACCTCTTTTCCCAAAATCGAACAGGGTTGCACGAGCGGTGACTTTTGCTTCATAGTTGTCATTAGGTGCAAACTTGAGCATGGGACTTCCAAAGAGACTCATTTCCGAAACGGGGTTGAGATAAGTATACCCTGCGCTGGCAGAGATCTGTGGAAAATATGAGCTTCTGCTTTGGGTAATTCGTGCATCGGCTGCCCTGACCTCATCAGCTCCTGCCTTGAGGGCCGGGTTGTATTCATTGACAAGACGGATTGTTTTTTCAATCGTAAGTGCTTCTTCTGCTGGACTTTCTGCGCCGATTGCCAGTAACGGCCATGCAAGCATCATTGCAGTTGCTGCGATTCTAGCAGATCTGGTCAAAATATTCTTCATAATTGCTTGATGATTTGCTCCGTTATTTTACTGACACATCGAAAAACGTCGGGGTTTATATGTTATATACTCAGTTTGCAATTCGCATGCCAGAAAATCAGTAATGTACAATAACCCTTTATATACAAGGGTTATGAGCGTGATCATTGCTTCGTGATTCTGAAAAAATAAGAAAATTCTCTATACTGTATTCTTAATATTTAAGAATATTTCGATCTTATTATGGCATTATGAGTATTTCTTCGGTTCATGAAGCGCACCTTCTTATGCAGTACATCAGTGATGCGGTCGGTTCCATTCGTGATCCTGACGAACTTTTTCGCACAGTCACTGATAAACTGCGCCTAGTCTTTGAGTTCGATTCTGTTGTGATTATCACCTTGGACAAGGAACGTCGCTATAGCAATGTTATTTTTGAAATGTTGCGATTCCAGCTTCCGGAAGATATTGAACGCAAAAAAAGGCCAATTGCGGGTTCATGGATAGAGCCACATATGGCCGATTTGTCAGTTTCGGTTTTCAGTATTGAAGAGGTGCTTGATCGTTATCCTGCAGATTTTCCGATGCCACATGTTCTTTACGATGTTGGTATGCGGCAGGTAGTACTGTCACCGCTGCGTACTGGGGGAAAGGTGATCGGGTTTCTCAATTTTGTGTCCAAGGATGAAAAAAAATGGTTGGAGAACGACAAAGAGCTTCTTGCCACGCTGTCCTCACCTATCGCTGTTGCGGTAAGTAATACCCTCGCCTACGAAGAGCTCCGTCTTCGTGAAGCGCAGACTGTTATGCAGTTAGCCGTCAATAACGCTCTGCTTACCATAAAGGATCGGAACAGGATGCTCCTCGCGGTCTGTGAGCAGATAGATAAACTTGTCCCCTGTACTTTTCTTGGTATTCGTGTTATGGGTGACGATGGCAAGTTTCGTATTTACGACAATTTCATGCGTAAAAATGGCGGTAACTTTTTTCCGGTATCTTCAGCTGAAAAATTGGATGTTACCGATTTTGAAGTGATAGCAAAGGAGAGCTTTTCACTGATTACAAATCCAGGATGCTATGGAGGTGAGGCTTTCCATCAGCTTTGCACAAAATATCGCATACTGGCGCTTGCCAGGGAGAAATTTGGTATCAGCTCCCTAATAACCCTTCCGTTATGGGATACTCCGGGAAGTCGTGCTGGTTTGATTATTTCCGATACTTCCCGCTCTTTTGATGAGCACGACCAGTCTACGGTCAGTTTGATCGTTCCTCAGCTCTCTCTTGCGTTACAGAACTATCTTGCATTTGAGGAGATCGATGAGCTTCGTCGTAAGCTCGAAGGGGAGCGCACCTGTCTTATCGAGGAAATCAAGGCCGTGCATAATTTTGAAGAGATCATTGGCAATAGCGCTACTCTGGCAGCGGTATTGCACCGCGTAAGTCAGGTCGCTTCAACCGATGCAACCGTGCTGATTCAGGGAGAAACAGGGTCAGGAAAAGAGCTATTTGCTCGGGCTCTTCATAATCTTTCAAATCGCAGACAGCGTGCATTGATAAAAATTAATTGTGCGACACTGCCGGGACCCCTTATTGAGTCGGAGCTCTTCGGTCATGAAAAAGGGAGTTTTACCGGAGCCATTGAACGGAGGATAGGTAAGTTTGAGCTGGCTGCAGGAGGAACGATTTTTCTTGATGAAATCGGTGAACTGCCGCTTGAACTTCAGGCAAAGTTGCTTCGTGTGCTTCAAGAACGTGAGCTGGAAAGGCTTGGAGGGAAAATCGTGATCAAGGTTGATGTGCGAGTTATTGCCGCCACTAACCGTGATCTTGCAAAGGAGGTTGCTGAAGGGAGGTTTCGGGAAGATCTGTTTTTCCGTCTCAATGTTTTCCCACTTTTTATTCCGTCACTTTGTGAACGACGTGATGATATTCCAATGCTTGCAGCACACTTCGCAGCGAAGTTTTCAAGAGAGTTTGGTAAGCCTCTTCGTATGTTCAAAGAAAGCGATATGCAGCGTCTGGTCGTTCGTGACTGGAAGGGGAATGTCCGTGAGCTTGCTCATCTTGTTGAACAGGCAGTTATTGTTTCTGAAGGGACAGTGCTCGATTTCTCGACAATTTTATCTCTTCCTGAGCCGTTCACTAAGCGCTCCATTATCGAAGAGGTTAAAACCATGCGTGATTTTGAGCTCGATGTTGCCATGATGGAAAAGGAGCTTATTGTTGATGCCCTTGAGCGCTCAAAAGGTCGGGTGAGTGGTGCCGGCGGAGCTGCAGAGCGGCTTGATATGCACCCGAAAACCCTCTATTCTCGTATTGACAAGCTTCGTATTCAAAAGCGCTTTCAATAACTTCAGTTTTTACACACTGTTGTCAGACAGCGATTATCCGCAAATGGCGCGTATGGCATTGGCAACAATCGGGATCCCCTCTGCGATTTGTTCAGGCGTGTTGTTGCAGTACGACAGGCGTAGCGAATTGTTTTGTTTGCCTTCAGGATCGAACGTTTTTCCTGCTACAAAAACGGCTCCACTCTCGATTGCAAGTGTCATGATGCGGGTAGCATCAGCTTCTTCTGGCAGGGTGAGCCAAATGTAGAATCCCCCTCGCGGTTCGTTCCACTGCACATAGTTTGGTAAATGTTCCCTGAGGGATGCGACCATGGCGTCCGCTCTTCTTTTATACTCTTGGCGTACTCCGGAAATATAACTGTATATCTGACCGGAACGAATAAATGCATCGGCAAGAACCTGAGTGAAGCTCGGTGAACAAGCGTCGGCAGACTGTTTGATGAGTTCACATTTGCCATAAATCTTTTCAGGTACAAGCATCCATCCAAGCCGCAAACCGGGGCCGAGTATCTTTGAGAATGAGCCGGTATAACAAATATGAATTCCCTCCGGATTAATTGCTTTGATAGGTTTGAGGCGTTCAAGATCCTCTTCGAAAAAATAGAGGTCACCGTAAGCGTCGTCCTCAATGAGCGGAATGTTTGTTTCCTGAAGCGTTGTTATGAGCTGCTCTTTGCGTTCGGCAGTATAAAGTAGCCCTGCAGGGTTGTGGAAATAAGGGGTTATATAGAGAAATTTAGCCTTTTCTTTTCTGTCGATTTCCTGGCGCAGCGCGGCAATCGAAATTCCTTCGCTGTCAACAGGAACTCCTCTCAGTTCAGCATCATAAGAGCGAAAGGCTGAAAGTGCTCCTATAAAACAGGGGTTTTCGACAAGTACCGGTTCGGCGGGATCAATAAAGGCTTTGGCTAAAATATTAAGAGCCTGTTGGGAGCCTGTTGTTATGAGCAGCCTGTTTTCCTTTACCGGTAAGCCCTTTTTTTCAAGAAAGCCCTCCAGGGACTCAAGGAGTGATGGTAAACCAGGTGTTGGTCCGTACTGAAATCCGGCCTGTTTTTTTTTGATATCAAGCTCCTGATACAGCTTTTCAACTTCCTGAACAGGGAAGAGATCATTGCCAGGCATTCCTCCGGAGAAGGAGATAATGTCAGGTCTTGAAGCAAGAGTCATAAGATCCCTGATTTCAGAGGAACGAAGTGATGATACGGCTTTTGAAAACCTAGGCATGGCAGTGTAGTGGTTAAACCTGATAGACATCCCCTTCCTTGAGGAGCTCCATTTTGTGATCCTGCAGGACATCAATAATTTTATGAAGAGATTCTGCTCTGATAACAACAGTGGCCTTGGATTCCCCGGACGCAAATGCGTACATATAGTCTATGGCGACATTGTTGTCTGAAATGATCTGGAGTGCCTTGTGCAATCCTCCGGGTCTATGAGGAATGATCATACCGACAACATCAGTAATTTTAACGGTAAAACCCTTGTTTTTTAGTATCTGGGCGGCAAGTTCAGGCCTGCCTACAATCATGCGCAGAATACCGTAATCCGCAGTATCAGCAATGCTGAACGCTGAGATGTTAATGTCATTTTCTGCAAGAATTCCCGTTAGTTCAGTCAGTCTGCCGGTTTTGTTTTCGAGAAACACCGACAATTGCTTTATAATCATGGCGTCTCCTTTGTTTATAAGTTACGTTTGTCGACTACCCGTTTCGCCTTACCCATGCTGCGTTCGATGGTTCCTGGTTCAACCAATCTGATTATTGCGCTGATTCCGAGGGTGCTGACAATATTGGCTTTGATACGCTGGCGAAGCCCTTCAAGTTCTTTCACTTCATCGGAAAAGAATTCTTCTTCAACTTCCACCTGAATTTCCATGGTGTCGAGGTTGTTTTCCCGATCGACAACAATCAGGTAGTGAGGTTTTGTTTCACTCATTTCAAGCAGTACGGATTCCACTTGCGATGGGAAGACATTGACACCCCTTATAATAAGCATATCGTCAGAACGACCTACGCATTTTTCCATTCGTACAAGCGTACGGCCGCATTCGCATTTTTCAGCATGGAGGCGGGTCAGGTCGCGTGTCCGGTAACGGATAAGCGGCATTGCCTCTTTGGTTGCAGGAGTGAACACCAGCTCGCCAAGTTCTCCGTAAGGCAGGACTTCGCCGGTATCAGGGTTAATAATTTCAGGGATAAAATGGTCTTCAAAAATATGCATGCCATGCTGAAATTGGCACTCCATCGAGACACCAGGACCGATGATTTCAGTGAGACCGTAAATATCGTAAGCTTTGATATCCAGTACCTGTTCGATTTGTGTGCGCATTTCTGGTGTCCATGGTTCGGCACCGAACACACCGGCTTTGAGTTTGATCTTGCGGCGATCAATTTTTTCTTCGACAAGTGATTCCCCGATGTAAGCTGCATAGGATGGGGTGCAGGCGATCACGGTAGAGCCAAAGTCTTCCATGAGCTGTAGTTGTTTTTTTGTGTTGCCGCCAGATATGGGAATAACAGAAGCCCCCACTTTTTCTGCGCCATAATGCAAGCCCAGACCGCCTGTAAATAGTCCATAGCCATAGGCAACCTGAATGATATCAGCTTTTGTGACTCCTGCCATGGTGAGCGATCTGGCAACGACTTCGCTCCACATTTGAATATCGTTATGTGTATATCCAACGACTGTTGGCTTGCCAGTTGTACCGCTTGAGGCATGGAATCGAACGATATCAGGCTGAGGTACGGCAAAAAGACCGAAAGGATAGTTGTCGCGCAGGTCTTGTTTTGTCGTGAAGGGCAGCTTACTCAGATCATCAATTCCTTTGATGTCGTTGGGCTCGATACCCTGCTCCTGCAGTTTTTTGCGGTAGAAAGGAACGGTGTCATAGACCCGTTTTACCATTTCCTTTACCCGTTTTCCTTGCAGTTTTAGGAGCTCTTCCCGCTCCATACACTCATAATGCTCGTTCCAGATCATTTCTCAGTCTCTTGAGTTTGAGATAATTTTTGTCCTTTTCTGAATGCTTTGATATTTATGGCAACAATATCGCCGCCCTTAATATGAAAAAGCTCTTCGATAGCCGATTCAAGCTGTTCAACTGCAATATCGATATATGGAGCAGCCGCACCTAGCATGACCATGTTGGATGTTCGCGCATGACCTGCTTCAAGGGCAAGCTCTGCTGCATTGACTAGAACCGGCCGATTCGTACGATGCAGTTCACTGAGGATATCATCCATTGCAGGGTAGTTCTCAATGTTTATAAAGGGGTTTGTTGAGGTTATCACCCGCCCTTCAGGTGCGAGATATGGCAGGTAGCGGAGAGCTTCATGAGGTTCAACCGAAAGGATCAGGTTTGCGGTTCCTTCGGCGATAAGATCCGAATAAATCTCCCTGTTTGAAATCCGCAGATGTGACTGCACTGATCCACCACGCTGACTCATCCCATGTACTTCTGTCTGACGTATAATAAGTCCGCTTTGCAGCGCAGCATGGTCGATAACTGCAGCAATGCTAAGTATTCCTTGTCCGCCAACTCCTGCAAGAATAATATTGGTCTGCATGGTATTTTGTTATGTCCTGGCTGCCAGATTTCGCTTTTTCCTTGTCGCAGTTTCAATACATTCGCGCTGAGCAATCACTACCGATACCCCGTCATAAATAATTTCATCTCTAAGTACTGTCATGTTAATTTCTAGCTGTGATTTCAGCGGGACGATCTTTCTGATATGATGTTCCTCTACACCGAGTCCCCTGCAAATTTCCACAAGTTTTGATCCGGTCGCCGACGATTGCTGACCTCCTGTCATCGCTGTAGTATCATTATCGGCGATAATGACGGTTAATGGTGACCGGTCGTTGATGGCATCAAGTAGACCGGTCATCCCTGAGTGTGTGAACGTTGAATCACCGATCACAGCTACTGCAGGTCGAAGTCCCGCATCAGCTGCACCCTTGGCCATTGTGATTGACGCGCCCATATCAATGCAGGTATGAATGGCATTGAATGGTTCGAGCGCGCCAAGGGTGTAGCAGCCGATATCTGAAAATACGTGGTGCTCAGTAAATGAGCCCATGACACTATTGAGTGCTTCATAAAGATCGCGGTGACCGCATCCTTTGCAAAGTGCTGGAGGTCTATTTACCACGATATCTGGGATTTGTCTGACTTTTTTTTGTTCAATACCGAGTCCCTTGGCGATAATATCGGCATTAAGCTCTCCTGCGCGTGGCAGAGTACCATCCAGGCGTCCTTTGACCTTACCATTTTCCAGATAACCTCTCAATAGTTCTTCATAGACAGGGTACCCCTCTTCAGCGATAAGAACGGTATCGCAGGACTCAAAGAAGGTTGCGATAAGTTTCCTTGGAAGGGGGTACTGCCCGATTTGAAGAACAGGAAAGTTAAGGTTAAAAGCTTGACGTGTCTCCATGACATAGTTGAAGGCTATACCGAATGCTATGACTCCATTCCGCCCTAATCCAGGGATCAACCGGTTAAGCCATGACTGCTCTGAAAGTATTTCAAGCTTTTTCTGGATACTGAGCAGCAAGTTGTATTGTTGCCGGGCATGATGCGGAATCAATACAAACCGTTCAGGTGCATAGACTGCATTCAATGTGTTCTGTATGCGTGCGGTAGTACGGTTTACACCCGCACGTGAATGAGCAAGTCTTGTTGTAAGCCGCAGCAAAACAGGAAGTTGGACGGATTCAGACAGATCAAAAGCCTCGATAGTTGCATTATAGAGATCCTGCTGTGAAGAAGGTTCTAGTACTGGTACCATGGCAAATTTACCGTACACCCGGCTGTCTTGCTCGTTTTGCGATGAGTGCATTGACGGGTCGTCAGCTACAGCAATCACCAAGCCTCCATTGACGCCGGTAATAGCAGAATTGATGAACGCATCAGCAGCCACATTCAGACCGACGTGCTTCATGCAGACCAGACTGCGTTTGCCGGCATAAGACATGCCGAAAGCGGCCTCATAAGCAGTTTTTTCGTTTGCAGACCATGACGATCGAACAGGGGTTTCCCGATCAGCATTGTTTTTTTGAATGTATTCGGTGATTTCGGTCGAAGGGGTTCCAGGGTAAGCATAGACACCGGATATTCCAGCGTCGAGAGCACCAAGAGCAATAGCTTCAGCGCCCAACAAAAGTTTTTTTCCCATTGAATCTAATAAAAAGTTTTCCCCCCAAAGATCAGCAATTATTTCTTTCGAAGCCAATGAAATCAGAAACAAAGGATGGAGAATAACTTTTTGTTTTTCGTTCAGCTAGAGAATAATTAGGATTGGGAGGCATATGCTTCCTTGTTTCAGGAAATCGATTATCACTCATCAGAATCTTTACTGTAACGTCTTTCCCTGTGTGTTAGAAAAATGATGTAATTTCCTCAAGAGATTTGCGTTTTTTAGGGAGAGGGAAAGAATCCTGAGCAGCATATCCAAGCGGTGTGAATGCAAAGACCTCAATGTTTGGTTCCAGCTTCAGTGGAGCACTTTGAATCCAGTCATGCTTATAGCAGGGGTAGATTTTTTCCAGTATTTCGGTCGACCTGATCACATGGAAATGCCATGGCTGAAGATTATTTGCAGACGGGGCCACCCTTCCTGCATTGAGAATTCTGTTGAGAACCTCTTCGGGAATACTTCTGTTCCGTTCATAGCTACGGATGCTACAACGTTTGATGACAAGGTCGTAAAAATCCAAAACACTTTCTCCTTTCATATTTTCTGGATCTTGCAAAAATCTTTGGACATAGAGTGAAACATGCTATTTGTTGCTGTCTGCATAATCAATGACATTCCTCCATTCACCATAGATCGAACAATTTTTTTTGGGACAATCCTGAACGCTGGGTAAAGAACAAATCGGACATCGACTTTTAAATCGAAGTGAACCTTTGTTTTGTTTTCACCGGCTCGATGAATATTCATGTCTCCAGACACTTTCCCTTCAAATAGATATTTTTTTGGATCCGAAATTTTACGACCGACAGGATGGTGTTTCCAGTGAACTTTTTTTTGAACAGTATAGCGTTTAATCATTTCATCGGTGAGATCATCAGGGTCTGAGCATTCGATATGGTCAGGAAGTTCCACCTGCAGTTCATCGGACTGTTCGACAAAAAAAATGATATCAAATGGGTTGTTTTGCGGATCTGTTACACGAAAATTCCATTTATAGACGTTTTCAGTGTCGGTGAGTTCCACGCTATGACAGAAAGGGTTGAACCCCAATATTTTTTTGAGATCAGAAAGGTAGGTGGAAGTCTTGTCAAATTCGTTGAAAAAAATCCATTCTCCCTTGCTTACTCCTGTAGCATGCATTTCCATTGTCAACGTCCCATAGGTTTCGTTTTGTTCGAGGGGATAGGAAAAATTCCCATAAGCCTATACGTTAAAAATATAACGAGAATCTTTGAAAACCTATCCTTTCAGAAGGTTCGCTTTATCGAAGACAGGGTGATTACCGAAGTTCTGCTTGCAGGCGTTCGGCTTGGTCATGCATTTTAAGTGCTTCAATAATTTCCTGGAGGTCTCCCTGAAGAATCTGAGGAAGGGCATGGCTGGTAAATCCTATACGATGGTCAGTTACGCGTGATTGCGGATAGTTGTAGGTACGGATTTTGGCACTTCTATCACCGGTTGTTACCATCGAACGGCGCAGGTCAGCTCTTTTTTGTTGTTGCTCGGCTAACTGAATGTCATAAAGCCTCGTTCGGAGCATTTTCATGGCCCGCTCTTTGTTCTGGAGCTGAGAGCGCTCTTCCTGACATGCTGCGACTATACCGCTCGGCATATGGGTGATCCGAACAGCCGTTTCTACTTTATTAACGTTCTGTCCACCCTTTCCTCCGCTTCGGTATGTATCAAAGCGCAGATCCTCTCTACGTATCTCTACATCCACTTCTTCTGCTTCAGGCAGGACCGCAACGCTGACGGCAGAGGTATGGATACGACCCTGTGTTTCAGTATCGGGAACGCGCTGTACACGGTGTACGCCGCTTTCGTATTTCATGGTGCCGAAAACATCGTGACCGCTCACGCCGAGGGTAATTTCCCGAAATCCACCAGGCATAGAACTTTCATTGAAATGGAGAACTTCACATTGCCAACCCTGCCGTTCTGCATACCTTTGATACATTCTCGTCAGGTCAGCGGCAAAAAGTGCAGCTTCCTCCCCACCGGTTCCCGCCCTGATTTCAATAATCACATTGCGTGAATCGGCCTCATCTTTTGGTAGCAGAAGTACTTTTAACTTTTGTTCGAGCTCAGGAAGCTTGTTCTGCAGTTCATTAATTTCAGCTTCTACGAGATCTTTCATTTCTGGATCTTTCTCGCTTTTCAGCAAATGAATGGATTCATGAAGCTCTTCTTTTGCGTGGGCATAGTGATCATAGGCCTGTACGATTTCCTTAAGGTCGCTGTATTCCTTGTTAAGCTTTCTGAATCGGACTTGATCTGCAGCTGCTTTTGGGTCGGCAAGCAGCTGTTCAAGATCAAGATGTTTTTCTTTTATAGACTGAAGTTTGTCAAGCATTGATTTGGGGCGTCAGCCTCAGAAGTTGAAAATATCGTTTAAAAGGATATATGCGAACAGAGCAAGGAGCAGCGCCATGCCGACCTGTTGAATACGCATTTTGATTTCGAAGGGGATTTCCCTGCGGATTACACCTTCAATTGCGTTTAGCAAAAACTGCCCCCCATCGAGTGCTGGAACAGGAAGAATATTGATGATCGCCAGCGAAATTGAGAGCATGGACAGAAAATATAAAAAGCTGACTGGGCCCTGTTCAGCGCTTTGACTGGCTATTTTAGCAATTTTGATTGGACCTCCGACTGACTTTCGAAAATCCTCCTGACCGGTGAAGATTTTGGCAAATCCCTGCACTGTCATGGCGCTCATTTTCCATGTCTGTCCAATTCCGCTGATCATGGCTCCACCGACACTGAGTTTTCTTCGTTCTGTTGCAATTGTCTGTTTTAGCGAGATACCGATTTTTCCAGTATTGCTGGGGACTACGGTGGTCACAAATGTTTTGCCTTCAGAACGGATTGTTGCAGCTGTGATTTTGCGACCTGACACTGGTTCAAGGTATTGCCATGTAATAGTGATCGGTTTTGCTGCATGTGACGATATGATACCCACGACTTCTGTCCAGTCTGAGACTGGATTGCCGTTGATTGCTGTAATAAGTCCTCCAGATTTTATACCAGCGACCTGGGCAGGTTGCTTTGCTAGAGTTTCGTCTATGACTGGTGGTATTGTTGGCCGTATACCGATTCCACGATTGTCGTTTATTCTCGACATGATGTTAGAAGGAGCATCAAGAATGATGCTTTTTCCATTACGAAGAACGGTATAATTGAGCTTTTTTGCGGTGAAAAGCTCCGGATCCAGTGCTTCCTCCCAGCTAGTGACGGATTTGCCGTTTGCAAGTAAAAGTCGATCACCGGTTTTCATGCCCATTGTTTCAAAGACCGATCCTTTTTCAACGAAGGCAGGATTGTCAATGCTTGTCCTGGGTTCTCCAAGCACAAGAGTTACGCCGATAAAAATCACTGCCGCCAGAATCAGGTTCATCGTTACTCCTCCAGCAAGTACAATGAGTCGCTGCCAAGCCGGTTTTGCCCTGAACTCCCAAGGCTGCGGTACTGAATTCTGGAAATTGGTATCGAGGCTTTCATCAACCATGCCGGATATTTTGACGTAACCGCCGAGAGGAAAAACCCCAATCCCATATTCTGTTTCACCGATTTTCTTTTTCCAGAATCTCAGATTATAAAAGTCAAAACCGATGTAAAATTTATCGACCCTCATACCGAACAGTTTTGCTGTCAGAAAATGACCGAGCTCATGTGCGGTTACAAGAATGAAAATGGCAACAATAAAAAAAAATGTCGAACTAAGAAAATCCATAACAATCCTTCGTTTCAGTAAAAGAAGCCGTAAAGTTGCTGTAACGGATTACTGCTTCTTTTTCAGTTTGGTTTACAGGGTTATCCAATAAGTTTTTGAGCAGTTTCACGAGCCCATTTGTCGGCCTGGAGATATTCATCCAGTTCAATAGGGGTATACGCCTTATGTGCCTGCATGGTTTTTTCAACCGTTGTAGCTATTTCGGTAAATCCAATCTTTTTATCGAGAAAAGCTGCTACGGCAACCTCGTTTGCAGCGTTGAGTACCGCTGGATAAGTTCTACCTGCTTTCAAGGCATCAAATGCCAGGCGGAGAGCAGGGAACTTTACCGTATCAGGCTCTTCGAAAGTCAGCATTCCAATCTTGACAAGATCAAGTTTCTGGATACCACTTTTACACCTTTCAGGATAAGATAATGCATAGGCGATAGGTGCTCGCATATCGGGAGCTCCAAGCTGTGCTATGACGCAGCCATCAATATATTCGACCATTGAATGAATAATGCTTTGAGGATGTACCACAACTCCAATTTTTTCAGCTGGCATATTAAAAAGCCAGTGTGCTTCGATGACTTCAAGGCCTTTGTTCATCATTGTCGCAGAGTCAATAGTAATCTTTGCACCCATGGTCCATTGCGGGTGTTTTAGAGCTTTTTCAACCCCTACAGTTTTCAGTTCTTCTGCAGACGTATTGCGAAAGGGCCCACCTGAAGCAGTAAGAATGATTCTTTGAACATCTTCGATCCGGTGACCTTCAAGCGACTGAAAGATTGCCGAATGCTCACTGTCCACTGGTAGTAGTTGAACATTATATTTTTTAACCAGGTCAGAAATCAGCTGTCCTGCGACAACAAGAGTTTCTTTGTTTGCCAGAGCGATATGCTTTCCTGCCTTTATTGCGCGTACCGTCGGTACAAGACCTGCTGCGCCTACAATGGCAGATACCACCATATCTGATCCTTCAGTTGCAGCAATGGTTGCAGCACCTTCAATACCATAAAAAATTTCAGGCTTATATTCTCCAAGGAGTGCCTGAAGCTTTTTTGCTGAATCCGAATCTTTGACTGAAACTGCTTCAGGCTTGAATTCCTTGATCTGTTCTGCAAGTGCAACAACATCCTGACCGGCAGCCAGGCCGACAATGCTGAATTTTTCCGGGTGCTGTCTGACAACATCAAGGGTACTGAGCCCGATTGAGCCTGTAGAGCCAAGAATGGTTAGTGATCTCATAATGAGTTAAAAAAGTTATCGGGCTTCTAGTGAATTATCGGTTTGAATTTATGCTTTTTAGTGAAGGCTTACAAATAACTGGCATTGACTCTGTTTCTTATTTTTTTGGTATTCCCCTGAAATTATATTAAATTAACGGCTCTTAAAAGGGTTCCTAGCTCAGCTGGTTAGAGCGACTGGTTTACACCCAGTAGGTCGGGGGTTCGAATCCCTCGGGACCCACACTTCATATACTACGACAAATAAAAGGCAGGGGTTTCCTGCCTTTTATGTTTTCTCTTTTGTATTGTCCATTCTTAGTTCACATCCATGATGACACTAAACCTGTCAAGATTGATGTCAGGTGTTTTTTCATCCTTCAGGACTGATGTTACATTCGCATGTATTGGGCCTTTTTTTGCCCTTATGGCCAACTCATCCAGCATTTGTTCAGGGCCCTGGGCCTCAATTTCCACAGTGCCGTCCGGCAGGTTTCGTACCCATCCGCACAAGTTAAGTTCTTTTGCTATCCGAGCAATAAACACTCTGTACCCAACGCCCTGAACAAGACCATGAACAATCAGGGTGACCCTTTTTGTTTGTGCCATTTCCTCCCCGCCGTTCAGTTTTCTGGAATTTTCCTCACCTCTCGGAGCTTTGCAACAGCTATTTCAAGCTCTGCTTGCTCAGTATCGCTTAGTTGGTCGGTATTTTTCTGATCGAAGGTGTTACCAGAATCCTTACCATTATTTTCTACGAAGTCTTCTTCTTCAACATGAACGGGAAAGAGGCCCTCAGGGCGTTTGCCTAGAATTTCCTCGATTTGAGCATACTGAAGCATTTCCTTTAGCAGAAGTTCATTCGCTAGCTTTTCAAGCTTTTCCCGATTCATGGTAAGCAAATCCATTACTTTAATGCGCGACTCTTCAACGATAGTCATTACTTCCTTATCGATAAGTCGGGCGGTCTCCTCACCATATTTTTTGTCAATACCCGGACTTCCGTAATAAGGATTATTGCTCTCAAAGAACGAAAGGTTGCCGAGTTTTTCACTCATACCATAGACCATGACCATGTTATAGGCTATACTTGTAACTTTTTCAAGGTCATTCTGCGCTCCAGTTGAGATTTCGTTGAAAATAATCTTTTCAGCAATACGCCCTCCAAGAAGGCCACAAATGCGCGCAAGAAGCTCACTTTTCGTCATGAGATAACGATCCTCAAGCGGAATGTTCATCGTATAGCCGAGTGCACTCATGCCTCTTGGTACAATGGATATTTTCTGAACGGGATCATTCTCAGGCATCATCCAGCTGATAATGGCATGACCGGCTTCATGATAGGCAACAATCTGTTTTTCTCGCGGATTGATAACCTTGTTCTTTTTTTCCAGTCCAGCCACAACCCTTTCAATGGCATCTTCAAAGTCTTTCATTTCAATGCTCAGCTTGTTTCGACGTGAAGCAAGCAATGCGGCTTCATTAGCGGCATTCGCAATTTCAGCACCTGCAAAACCCGGAGTCTGCGAGGCAAGGGCTTTCAGGTTTACATCCTTTGAAAGCGAGAGCGCCTTGGTATGCACTTTAAAAATATCGATACGCCCTTTCAGGTCGGGCTTATCAACCATAATTTGGCGGTCAAAACGTCCTGGCCTCAGCAAAGCGGAGTCGAGCACATCAGGGCGGTTTGTCGCAGCTATTAAAATGACGCCTTTGTCGGTTGCGAATCCATCCATTTCGACAAGCAGCTGATTAAGGGTATTTTCCCGCTCATCATTTGCGCCCATCATAGCGCCCTTTCCTCTGCTGCGACCTACGGCGTCAATTTCATCAATAAATATAATACAGGGCGCCTTTTCCTTGGCTTGCTTAAAAAGGTCTCTTACTCTCGCAGCACCAACGCCGACAAACATTTCCACAAAGTCCGATCCGCTTATGCTGAAAAACGGTACGTCAGCCTCACCTGCAACAGCTTTTGCAAGAAGGGTTTTTCCTGTACCTGGAGGGCCGACAAGTAAAACTCCTTTTGGTAGCTTTCCGCCGAGAGTTGTATATTTTTTAGGGTCTTTGAGGAAGTCAACCACCTCCATCACCTCAGCTTTAGCTTCATCGAGACCCGCTACATCCTTAAAAGTTATGCGGGTATGTTCGTCAAGGTTTTCATAAAGCGCAGCCTTGTTCTTGCTGATATTCATGAACTGAGAGCCCGGCCCCCCCATACGTCTGAAGACAAAAAAGTAAATGCCGATAAGCAGCCCAAAAGGCAGTATCCACTGCAGCAGTTCACTAATCCAGGTACTGCTCGGGACTCCCTGATATTTAATACCTTTACTTTCAAGGAGCTCTATCAGTGTTTCATCCCTCACCGTATTCACAAAAATATCTTCCTGCTTGGATGTGGACTGAGGAAGAAACATCCCTGGGCCGTCTTTCTGTTGATCTTTTGATGCAACTCCAGTAACGGAACCCGGTTTCAGCTTGATATATATTCTTTCCTGTGCTATTTTTACAGACTCGATCTTATTTTCTGCAATGAGCTTACGGAATGTGCTATAGGGTATCTCCTGTGTTGAGCCTGACCAGAAAAAAGCAAGCTGAACTCCTATTAAAAGAACAATGACGACCACATAATACATTATCGAGAATTTCGGACGCGGTACGTTGTTTTCCGGTATATTTTTATAGGGATTCGAAGGTTTAATCGTTTTTTTTGCCATCAATTATCAATCATGGTTATAATAATGCGATTCAGTTCAGTGCTCACCGTTCGCGAGTTGACGAATCTCAATTTACGGGATTCTACCATTTAAAGAAGCATCTCATAAGAAAACATCGTATATATTAATAAGATGTAAACAGTATTCATTCAGTTATAAGTTTCACCGAGATCTGCAGAGTTTGTTCTTTTGGCTTTTTATACTTTATAAGCTTTCATGAAGCACATGCAGTAAAAAGCTTTTTAAATTAAAAACAACAAGGCATAGGACGTTCATGAGTGTAGTTCGTGATAAGACAAACAGCAGGATATCAGCATTGAAATCTCTTTTGTGTGTCGGTCTGGACAGTGATACCGAGAAAATCCCCAAAATTTTTTTTCAATACAAAAACCCGGTGCTTGAGTTTAACTGCTCAGTAATCAGAGCTACCAGTGACTTCGCTGTAGCTTATAAGCTCAATACTGCTTTTTACGAAGCCAGAGGTATTGAGGGATTGCAGGATATGGAAAAAACCCTCAGACACATTCCCGATACAGTCATGACGATTGCCGATGCCAAACGGGCGGATATCGGTAACACCAGTAGAATGTATGCACAGGCTTTTTTTGAACACTGGCCTTTTGATGCCGTGACAGTCGCCCCCTATATGGGTTTTGACTCTCTTGAGCCTTTTTTTGCTTATGAGGATAAACTGGTCTTTGTTCTTGGTCTTACCTCGAATAAAGGTTCAGAAGATTTCGAGGAACAGACGATGCAGAACGGCCAACCACTCTATCGCAGTGTGCTTGCTAAAGTTGCTTCATGGAGTAGAAATGGTAACGGTGGAGTTGTCATTGGTGCGACTAAAAGTACGCTTCTAGGAGAGATTCGTCGTGAGGTTCCCGGTCTTTTTTTGTTGATTCCTGGGGTGGGTGCACAAGGTGGCTCGCTTGAGGATGCGGTTAATCTTGGAGTCGATTCCAACAGGCAGAGTGCTGTTATCAATGTCAGCAGGAGTTTGATTTATCCCCCTGGGTCATTTGCTGATATTGATGATTATGAAAAGACTGTTGCACGAGAAGCATCAAAAATTCATGACGACATGAAGCGCGTTTTATAGCGGTTGTTTGTTTCACAATAATTTAGTTGTCATTCAGGTCAAAGTTTGTTTTATCCCCCATAATTAGTTTCTCTGTTTTCAACTACGGTTAAATTGTAATACTTCTATGTGTGGTATCGTTGGATATATTGGGTGGCGTGAAGCCGCTCCGCTGCTTCTTAATGGTTTGAAGCGGCTTGAGTATCGGGGTTACGATTCGGCAGGAATCGCCTTACTGAATGGCAGTCTTCTTGTTATGAAGCAGAAGGGAAGTGTCAGCGGTCTTGAGGTTGCTGCTGAAGGTCTCAGTCTGGATATGCAATCTGCGACGCTCGGGATTGGTCATACCCGCTGGGCTACTCATGGAGAACCAAGCGACAATAATGCTCATCCGCATAAGAATGCTCTTGGTGATATTGCGGTTATTCATAATGGGATTATCGAAAACTATTCTGCACTGAAGCAAGAGCTTACCGCGCAGGGACTCATAGACAAAATATGGAAGAGTGATCAATCGCTTGATTTGGAATCAGCTACCCGTAGCGCTCTCCGCCATGTCGATGGGGCATACGGTATATGTGTTATCTCTTCACGTGAACCCGACAAGATTGTTGTCGCTCGCAAAGGCAGTCCTCTGGTGATAGGTATTGGCACTGGGGAATTTTTCATTGCCTCAGATGCCGCTCCTTTGATTGAGCATACCAATAAAGTGGTTTATCTTTCTGATGGCGAGCTTGCTGTGATTACAAGGGAAGGCTATACGGTTAAGACCATCGAGAATATCGAACAGGAAAAGATTATAACCGAACTTGACTTCTCACTTGAAAAAATAGAGAAGGGCGGTTTTGAGCACTTTATGCTCAAGGAGATTTTTGAACAGCCAGCGGTTATGCACGATGTGATGAGGGGGCGTGTGCGACTTGAGGAAGGCCGTATTTGTCTTGGCGGCATAGAGGATTATCTTGACCGTTTGAAGCATGCAAAGCGTATTGTCATTTGTGCCTGTGGTACAAGTTGGCATGCTGCACTGATTGGGGAATATCTTATTGAGGAGTTTGCCCGTATTCCTGTCGAAGTTGATTATGCATCAGAGTTCAGATATCGTAATCCTATTGTCGGTGTTGATGATGTGGTTATTGTAATATCGCAGTCGGGAGAAACTGCTGATACTCTTGCGGCCCTCCGTACCGCCAAGGAAAAAGGGGCGCTTGTTATGGGTATCTGCAATGTTGTGGGTTCCACTATTGCCCGTGAAACTCTCTGTGGTATGTACACCCATGCCGGGCCTGAAGTTGGTGTTGCCTCAACCAAAGCCTTTACGGCACAGGTTATAATGCTTTACATGCTTGCATTGGCTTTAAGCAAGGGCAGGACCCTTTCCCATGATGAAATTGCACTCAATCTTAAAGAGCTTTCTCGTATTCCAGAAAAAGCAACTCGTATTCTTGAACTCGAAAGTCAGATTAAAGATATCGCGGAACGCTTTCAGGGTGCACGTAACGCACTCTATCTCGGTCGCGGTTATAACTTTCCTGTTGCACTTGAAGGCGCGCTAAAGCTCAAGGAGATCTCTTATATTCACGCGGAAGGATATCCTGCAGCCGAAATGAAGCATGGCCCAATTGCGCTGATTGACAAAGATATGCCTGTGATTTTCATTGCTACCCGTGATAGTACCTATGCGAAGATTCTCAGCAATATTGAGGAAGTACGCAGCCGTAAAGGCAGGGTTATTGCTATTGCCAATGAAGGAGATCAGGAGGTCAGCCGCTTAGCCGAACATGTGATCTACATCCCTCAGTCATCTGGACCGATTACACCACTTTTAACGGTAATTCCTCTTCAACTCCTAGCCTATCATATCGCAACATTCCGCGGTTGCAATGTTGATCGTCCTCGAAACCTTGCAAAATCGGTGACTGTTGAGTAGGCTCAACGACAATTCCTTTTTTCCTGCCAGCACGGTTTGTAATTGGAATATGAATCACAGCCTCGTTTTTCTTTTTAACGAGGCTGTAGCGTTCGAATTCCTCAATCTCTATTCTGCAACAGTCCTATTCAAGTCACACCTTGCCTTCAGTGTTCACCCATCATGTAAGATGAGTGAGGGATTTATCGGCACCCGAAGGTGTAACCCGCAACAAACTCTCCTGCGATAAAAGAACGTTAAAAGCATTCGAGACAGGTTACCCGTGAAATATTATAATAAAAAAGCCCCGGAAGATGGAGCTGTATTGACAATATCAGCATGTCAATTCAATAATTTTTATGATGGGTCATAAAAGCATCAAAATTATGACTTATTGTGCATTTTTTGCCAAAATCAAGCTCTTTTGACAATATTTCAGGCAATTTCAGAGGTATTTCCTCTGCAGACAAAAATTCCTGATAAGACGTCTAAGCTATTATATTTAAGTGCTTTAATGGGGTCTTTGATAAATTCAAAATTTCCGAATTTCCGACTTTTTGCCCCTTTCCCAGGATTAATGCGATTTTAATACGCTAAATCGTCGAGAGTCGGAGCTAAAACAGGCAATACAGGCACAGGTATGCTTGTTTTTTTAACCGCCCTACCAACCTCATTACAGAACCATTATACTTAAAGGTAACCATAAAATCAGTGATGATGCAATAAAATAAGTAGTGATGGATTTGAGCGGTTGTTAATAATACCGGGAAAGGTTGAAGAACTCTTCTTGTTTTACTGGCTTTTCTCTTTAATTTTTCTGGGGGGAATTATTATACATAATAGCCTGTTTAGTAACCGGTTAAGTAGCGTGCCAGCTCTGTAATTCTTTTTCACTACAACTGAAAAAATGTATGCAAGATCATATTATTATTACCGGGGCTACCGGTGTCATAGGCGCTGAACTTGCCCTTAAGCTGATTGCGAGAGGAGAGAAAGTTGTTTTGTTTGCCCGTTCACCCGATAGTGCTGCACTGAAAATTCCTGGTGCTGCCGGGTATGTTAAGTGGGACTCGGACATGGAAAGTGGTGAGTGGACTGGTTTTGTTAATGGAGCTAAGGGCATAATTCATTTAGCAGGAAAACCCCTTCTTGACGGTCGTTGGGATGAAGCTCACAAGGCTGAATGCTACAATTCAAGAATTCTTGGTACCCGGCACATGGTATCTGCGATTACCAGCGCGTCTGAGAAGCCTAAAGTTTTTATTTCAGCATCTGCCATTGGCTACTATGGGTCGTTTGACAGTTGCGGGGATACTCCAGCTTTTATCGAGTCAGGATCGAAAGGCAGTGACTTTCTTGCGAAAATCTGTATTGATTGGGAAAGTGAAGCGCATGAAGTTGAAAAGATCGGAGTGCGTCTTGTACTGCTGAGAACAGGAATTGTGTTGTCTACCAAAGGTGGGATGTTGCAAAAAATGCTCACACCCTTCAACTTTTTTCTCGGCGGACCAATTGGTTCAGGCTTACAATGCATATCATGGATTCATGTAGACGATGAGATTGATTGCATTATTGAGGCGCTTGATAATCCTTCTTACAACGGGCCAATAAATGCAGTCAGTCCGGAACCTGTGTCCATGAAAGATTTTGCAGTTCGACTTGGCGAGCTTCTTGGCAAGCCATCCCTGTTGCCGGTGCCGAAATTTGTTGTTCAGATTATTATGGGTGAAGGAGCCGAATATGCCGTTAAAGGTCAAAAAGTAAAGCCCGGTTTTCTGCAGGCGCAAGGTTTCGCATTCCACTATCCGAAGTTGATCGATGCACTTGCTGATCTTGTTGCGAACAAGAAATAATGTGAGGCCTCGAAATTAACGATTAAAGATTTCGGTGTTTTTTGTTAAGTGAAAACAGGTTTCACTTCCCCATACTAATTTGATACAAAAAAAAGCCAGACAGGGTTTACTCTCTATCTGGCTTTTTGTAAAACAACTGAGAAGTTTAATAGCGCTCTCTTCTTTCCGGCCTTTCCTCGCGAGGTCTTGCTTCGTTTACCTTTATAGTGCGCCCTTTCAAATCCTTGTCGTTCATGGATTCGATGGCTTCACGAGCTTCACTTTCATTAGGCATGTCAACAAACCCAAACCCTTTAGAACGTCCTGAAAATTTGTCGTTTATGATGTTCGCGCTATCGACCTGTCCAAATTGTGAAAAGGCATCACGAAGATCATCTTCAGTAACAGTGTAAGGCAAATTACCAATGTAAATATTCATTGTTAGTCTCAGTATACATGTGCATTGATAGAAAGAGTCGCCGTCAAGTAACCAAAGCACAAATTACCTGCATAGCGATCAGACAACCATTGGCTGATTTCTGTGGGTAATTTATCGTAATTAGTAGTGGTTTTCAAAAATAAAATACACTCGATGGCTTAAAATTTAGCCTCTACAACGCGTTATATATGCGTATTTTAATGCCTTAGTACAGAAAGCTGCTTTTTTGAATAAAAATGAGATAGAGCCATCCTTATTTAATAACATTGTTGCAGTATTTGTCTCCAGGCCTATAACACATCCATCCATCCTGCGTGGATAATACTGATAATTCTACATTTGCGTAATAAAGGTAGCTTATATTTTGGTTTTGATTAATAAAATAACTACATATGTGTAGTTATCGTTAATTATTAAGGTAGGTGTAATTTCATTTAATCTATTTATGTGTAAAAAAATTATAGCAGCGACGCTTTTCCTGTTAGTGTCATTGTTGTTTCAGCAGGGGACAGCCTATGCAGCAGCAGCAGCGGTGACCACCGATACTGGTATTACGTCGTGGATGCTGACCTCTACCGCCTTAGTTTTACTTATGGTTCCTGGGCTTGCAATGTTTTATGGTGGACTTGTTCGAACGAAGAATGTGATTGGTACCATGATGCACAGTTTTGCGGCTATGGTGATCATCGGCGTTATCTGGCCTTTGGTTGGATATGCTCTGAGTTTTGGCCCTGGTATTTTTGGTGGTTTTGTAGGGTGGGACAGTAAGTTTTTCATGTTGCAGGGAATTGATGAATCAATAATGCCAACGCATATACCTGAATATGTCTTTGCCATGTTTCAAGGGAAATTTGCCATTATTACTCCGGCACTGATTGCTGGAGCATTTGCTGAAAGGGTCAATTTTAAAGGCTATGCAGTTTTTATTGCCCTTTGGAGTATTTTTGTATACAGTCCTATCTGTCATTGGGTATGGGCCGCCGATGGTTTTCTTTTCAATCTTGGTGCTGCGGGTGCTATTGACTTTGCAGGCGGCACAGTTGTTCATATTTCTTCCGGAATTACCGCACTCGTAGCCGCACTCTACCTGGGTAAAAGACGCGGTTATCCAAATAATGTCATGCAGCCGAACAACCTTGTTATGACTTTGATTGGTGCGGGTCTTTTGTGGGTCGGTTGGTTTGGATTCAATGCAGGAAGCGCTATCGCAAGTGATCTGGCAACAGCCAGGGCGCTTACGGTTACGCAGGTGGCTGCCGCCGCTGGAGCGTTTACCTGGATGATCATTGAGATGTTCCAGCATGGCAAAGCCACCGGTCTTGGTGTAGCGTCAGGAATTCTTGCTGGCCTGGTTGCTATTACTCCAGCAGCTGGAGTCGTTCAGCCTTCAGGAGCTTTTGCTCTTGGAGCACTTGCCGCAGTTTTCTGTTATACTGCAATTTTGATTAAAAACAAGCTTGGTTATGACGATAGTCTTGATGCATTTGGCGTACACGGTGTTGGGGGAATTATAGGGGCTCTTGCCCTTGTATTTTTTATTCGCCCTTCATGGATGGCGGATGCAGCTGCAAAAGTTGGCGGGAGTTGGACAATTTGGCAGCAGCTAGGTGTTCAGGCAACTGCTGTAGGAGTGACAATTGTTTATGCGGGATTGGTTTCATTTATTTTGCTTTTTCTGGTAGAAAAAACAATTGGTCTCCGTATCAATGAAAATGATGAAATGTCTGGTCTCGATCATAGCATGCATGGCGAGCATGGATATGGCCTTATCAATCTTAACTAACTTTTTTTAATGAAACTTATAACAGCAATTATTCAACCCGATAGGCTTGATCATGTTCGAGAGGCATTGATCCAAGCTGATATAACGAGAATAACCGTTAGCCGTGTAACTGGTCATGGGAGGCAGGAGGATATCGAAATCTACAGAGGTCAGAAAATAGCACCAAACCTGATTCCGAAAATCCGGATTGATATTGCTGTCAACAACGAGTTTGTTGACGTTACGGTTGACACAATCATTCAGGCTGCGAGCCATGGAGTTGGAGAAATTGGAGATGGAAAGATATTTATTACTCCGCTTGAGGAGTGTGTGCGGATAAGAACCAGGGAGCGTGGTGGTAAGGCGATATAATTAATTACGTTTATCTGGAAATACAAAGAGCCGGGTTGATATCCCGGCTCTTTGTATTTTCTACCGCATTCCGATTTATGAAACAATCTCTTATGTTGGCCCAGCTGAGAATGGTATCTGCCTCCATTCGGGATAATAAGTGTTCAGCCATGTTTCAGCATTGATATCCCCAAGTTTTGCCGCTTGGCGAAAATCCTCAAGGCGACCTGATAAATCGCCAGTTTTGCTTTTAGCAATGCCCCGATGAAAATAGGCCGCAGCCATTTTTTTATCAAGCTCAATGGCTTGTGAAAAATCAGGAATAGCTTCCGAGAAGTTTCCGGTCATATTCTTCACTACTCCGCGGTTGTAGTACCCTACAGCCTTAAATGCGGAATCGCCATAAATAATGACCATAGAGTAATCGTTGATGGCCTGAGAATATTTTTTTAGCTGCTGTTGTGCAGCTCCACGCATCTGGTATGCCATGGCAAAAGTAGGGTTATTCTCTATGGCGTTGGAATACAATTTTACAGCATTTGAAAGATCGCCATGAAGGTGTTTTTCAAGCGCCTCGTTAAAATAGCTATTGGCTGATTCGGCCTGAGTAGTATTGACGTGTAGCACTGTACATGCTAAAGCTATAGTGATAAAGTATAAAATCCTTTTCATGGATGTCCGTCTCAAAAGTCTCAATGAAATAGCGCAAAAAAACAGCGTAGCATTTTACTATAGTTTTCCGGATTACTCGTTCTTTTTTTCCCGGTCAGGGTAATGGGAGTATTCATTATCTTTATTTATACAAGTTATTCTGCTTTTTCTATCTTATTACTATAAATACTTGTCAATGTACCTTCCCGTTAATGTTCAGGATCAGCCTTGAGGAATTTGAAGGGCCGCTTGATTTGCTGCTTTTTTTTATCAGGCGCGATGAACTGGATATCTACAATATTCCGATCTCTAAAATTACCGCTGATTTTATTGGCTATATCCGTGAAGTCAGAAATCTCAATCTTGAAGTGGCAGCTGAATTTATTTATATGGCCTCTATGCTGATGAGCATCAAGGCAAAAATGCTGCTTCCACGTCAAGTTGTTGATGGTGCAGAATCCGACGAGTTTGATCCAAGGACTGAACTGGTACAGCGACTCCTGGAATACAAACGGATTAAGGAGGTTTCAGGTTCCTTGAACCAGCTTGCTGAAGTGCGGGAAAACCTGTTTAGCCGTGTTTTTTTTGAAGAATTAGAGCCCGAACTGATTGATGAACATGATGAACCGGTTCATCGACCAAGACTCTACCATCTTATGCTTGCCTATAAATCAGTACTTGACCATCAACCTCGAACCATGATACGCAATGTTATGGAGGCTCCTGTAACGGTGGAAGAGCAGACCACACTGATTCTCTCGAGACTTCAGGAACAGGTTCAGGTTTCATTTCTGTCGGTGCTTGAGGGCGTAACAGAACGTCTAATTCTGGTTGTTACATTTCTTGCGGTTCTTGAACTGTGTAAAAACAGGAAAATTATCGTGCTGGTAAAAGATGGGCATGACGATTTCTGGATTAGCAAGAGAACGAAATTTGAGCCTCAGTTACAAACATTCTAAAATTTTTATCTATGCCTGAAATTATACCCTTTAAGGGAATTCTCTATAACTCCGAATTGCTGTCGAACGCCTCAGAGATGATTTGTCCACCTTACGATGTTATATCTTCTGAACTTCAGCAAAAGCTCTATGCGAGCTCGCCGTATAATGCTATCCGCCTTGAACTTCCAATTGAGTCTGATCCTTATGCTGCGGCGGCGGCGAGTCTTGGCGAGTGGTTGCAAGGTGGTGAGCTCCAGCATGACCCATTACCCGCCATCTATCCTTATTTTCAGACTTTTGAAGATTCTGAAGGAAATTCGCACACCCGTATCGGTTTTTTTGCTGCCATGCGGCTGCATGAGTTTGCGGAAAAGAAAGTGTTGCCTCATGAAAAAACACTTTCGGGGCCTAAAGCAGATCGCCTTAACCTGTTCAGGAAAACAAAAACCAATATCAGCAGTATTTTTGGCCTCTATGCCGATGAGGAAAAAACTGCCGATTGCCTGTTAAGAGCATTTGCCGACACTCATGAACCAATTGTTGACGCTCTCTTTCAAGGGGTAAGAAATCAGATGTGGCGGATTACCGATCCAGAGCTCATCGAGAAGCTTCAGGAGTCGCTCTTGCAGCGCACGGTTTATATCGCTGATGGTCACCACCGCTATGAGACCGGCGTAAACTATCGCAATGAGCGTGCTGCCGGAAATCCATCGCATACAGGAAATGAACCGTATAATTTTATTCTGGTCTATCTGGCAAATATTTATGACGAAGGACTGCTTATTTTTCCCATTCATCGGCTGGTGCATAGCTTGGAAGGGTTTGATGCTGAGACATTAAAGGCGCGACTCAAGGAGTTTTTTATTGTTACTGAACTGCAGGATAGAGCTTCTCTGAAAGCATTTCTAGAACATGAGCCTTCCAACTATGCTTATGGCGTTGTTACCTCCAGCAATGTTTACGGCATTTGTCTGAAAACTGATCAGGATACTCTCTTTGATCCGGCGCGACCAGAAGCACTTAAACGTCTGGGACTTGTACTTCTGCATGATCTTGTACTGGGTCGGTTGCTCGGTATTTCTTCTGAAGCCATGGCAAAACAAACGAATCTACTGTATGTTAAGGATGACAGGGAGGTTTTTGACGCCGTTGCTACAGGTAGTGTTCAGGTTGGATTTGTTGTAAAACCAACCACCGTTGAGCAGGTGCAGGCCGTTTCGGAGGCAGGAGAAGTTATGCCGCAGAAATCCACCTTCTTTTATCCGAAAATCATGACAGGGCTTCTGTTTAATCCGCTCGAATGAACTCCATGACTGAAGAATTTCTGTCGTCCTCGTCTGAGGAAACCCGTCGGTATGGCAGGGAGTTTGCATCGGGGCTTCAATCTGGAGATATTGTTGCTCTCAATGGCCAGCTCGGTGCAGGTAAAACTGTTTTTATGAGAGGAATTACGGAGTTTTTCAACTGTGAAGACCAACTATCAAGCCCTACATTTCCTCTTCTTAATATATATCAGGGCTCGCTAAGAGGAGAGGAAGTCATACTGCATCATTTCGATCTTTATAGAATAGAGTCTATCGTTGAGCTGGAAACTATAGGATTCGATGAATATCTTTCCAGTGCATATCTTTCCGTTGTGGAGTGGGCAGACCGTTTTCCTGAATACGTTCCAATGTATACAGTAGCGGTTTTTCTTGAATATACAGGCGATGAACGCCGCAGGATTTTGATTAATCATTCGAGTCGATGAACATTCTCGCTATAGAGTGCACTCATGCCGCACTGAGTGTGGCAGTCATGAAAACAGGTATAGTTACCGAGATAAAAAGTGCCGATTGGCGGAAGGCTGCTGAGGCCCTTGTGCCGCTTATTGAAGAAGTCATGGAGGCTGGTCGCCTCAAGCAGCAGGACTTGGACTGCATTGCAGTTTCATCGGGACCGGGTTCGTTTACTTCATTACGAATCGGCATTGCTGTCGCTAAAGGCATAGCTTATGGTCTTGGAATACCTCTGATTCCAGTTCCAACCATGCCGGCCATGGCAGCTTCATTGCAGGCAGATATCGGGGGAGTGGTCATGGTGGTTATTCAGGCACGTAAAGGGGAGTATTATTACGCAAGTTATATTTCAGAAGATCTTTTTTCCGGTGTCTGGCATGATGAGATACTGAGAGGATCTGCCAATGATGTTGCTGCTGCAGTCCAGCAGGGGACTCTTGTGGTTGGTCGGCAACTTGATGAGCTTGTTCCTATACTGGCTGCTGCTTGTACAGTATATAAAGAAGCTGATTTTTTTTCAGCGCGCGCTCTTTTTGCTTCAGCGGAAAGGCGTTACACCGGTACGGATGCTGCTGGCATCGATAAGGTTCATCCCGATTATCGTCAAATGTTTATTCCTCATGTTGGGTGAGAGTAAATCATTGCTATATTTTTAAACGAGAAAATTGCATCAGAATTTGTTAATCGAAGAACAACGGAGGTTTATGAGCAGTCTGAAAAAAGATAATACCATTGAAGCAAACCTTGGAAAAGAGGTGGATATCGGTGAATTGCTGGCGAGAAGAAGTGCCGAACTGGTGGGAGAGAAAAAGTGTGAAGATATCAAGATTCTTGATCTCAGGGGGTTGACATCTGTCACGGATTTTTTTGTGATTGCTACAGCGGATTCTGAACGTAAGGCGAAGGCGGCCGCGGAGCATTTAATCGATGAGCTTAAAGAGGATGGGGAACGTCCTATGCATGTTGAAGGTATGGACTCCATGCACTGGATTCTGTTGGATTATATTAACGTTGTCGTACATATTTTTATGCCTGATGAACGTCGTTTTTATGACTTGGAATCGCTCTGGTCGGACGCACCATTACTGCAATTAAGTTGATATTCCAGGATATAATCACGGCACTTTCCCCTCGATCAATGCTTAATCCGTCGGTAAGAATTTTGACGGATTTTTATACATTACTCCGTTGAGTTATTTATATCAATTATCACCCAGGATGTACCTATGCAGCGTGAAAGAATAGTTCCGATCAGTATTGAAGAAGAAATGCGGGGTTCTTATCTCGATTATTCAATGTCGGTAATTGTCAGTCGTGCGCTGCCCGATGTGCGGGACGGTTTGAAACCCGTTCACCGCAGGGTACTTTACGGGATGCATGAGCTTGGTCTGCAAGCAGGCAAGCCACATAAAAAGTCAGCGCGTGTGGTTGGTGAAGTGCTCGGAAAGTTTCATCCCCATGGTGATACCGCTGTTTATGATAGTCTTGTGCGTTTGGTGCAGGACTTTTCTTTGCGATATCCTCTTATTGACGGACAGGGCAACTTTGGTTCAGTAGACGGTGATTCACCTGCTGCCATGCGGTACACTGAAGTCCGTATGAAAAGCATTGCCGGCGAAATGCTGAAAGATCTCGATAAAGGTACTGTTGATTTTGCTCTGAACTTTGATGATTCTCTTGAAGAACCGACGGTTCTTCCTTCAGCAATTCCCAATTTACTGGTTAATGGGTCGTCAGGTATAGCCGTTGGAATGGCGACCAATATTTCTCCCCAGAACCTCAGGGAGGTAGTTGACGGTATGATAGCGTTGATCGCGAATCCAGAGTTGGAAGTCACCGATCTTATGAAATATGTTATTGCTCCGGATTTTCCAACTGGCGGTATTATATACGGTTACGAAGGCGTTCGTTTGGCCTATACGACAGGTAGAGGTAAAGTCGTGATCCGTGCACGAGCACTTGTAGAAGTTACCCCAAAAAACGGCAGGGAATCCATTATTGTTACTGAACTTCCCTACCAGGTTAACAAAGTCAGGCTGATTGAGAAAATCGTCGAACTTGTTCACGATAAAAAACTTGAAGGCATTGCTGATATCCGTGACGAATCCGACCGTGACGGTATGCGACTGGTCATTGAGCTGAAGCGGGATGCCATCGCAAAAGTAGTCCTTAATAATCTTTACAAGCATACCCCGATGCAGGACACGTTCGGGGTTATTATGCTTGCGCTTGTTGACGGAGTGCCGAGGGTACTCAATCTCAAGCAGATGATGGAATTTTACATTAAGCATCGTAATGAGATTATCCTGCGCCGTACTCAATTTGACCTTACAGCAGCCGAAAAGAGAGCTCATATACTTGAAGGACTTAAGATCTGTTTGGACAATCTTGACGAGGTGATCTCCACTATCAGGGAGTCACCTGACGCCTCAACTGCACAGGATAGGCTTATAGAGCGTTTCGGATTGTCAGAAATGCAAGCTAAAGCTATTCTTGAGATGCGTTTACAGCGTTTAACCGGAATGGAACGCAAAAAAATCGATTTAGAGTATACAGAGGTACTTGCTCTTATTGAAGAATTGCGATTTATTCTCGGAAGTCCTGAGAAGCAGATGCAGATCATCCGTGAGGAGCTCCTGAAAGTCAAAGAGGTTTATGGTGATGCCCGCCGAACCGAAATTGTGCCGCAGGAAGGGGATTTTTCTATTGAAGACATGATTGCCCAGGAAGATGTGGTTATTACGATTACCCACGACGGCTTTATCAAGCGCTTTCCGGTTTCAGGCTATCGCCGTCAGGCAAGGGGTGGTAAAGGTGTGACCGGTGCACAGGCAAAGCATGACGATTTTATTGAGCACATGTTTATTGCCTCGACGCACAACTATATTCTTTTCTTTACCAGTAGAGGCCGCTGCCATTGGCTGAAAGTGCACGAAATCCCTGAGGCAGGACGTGCCGCAAGGGGCCGGGCTCTTGCGAACATTATGGAGCTTCAGCCGGGTGAAAAGATTAGAGCCTACATCAACATCAGGAATTTTGATGAGCCGGGCTTTATCGTTATGGCGACGACCAATGGCATTGTGAAAAAAACTGCACTCGAAGAATTTTCCCATCCTAGAAAGAACGGTATTGCTGCAATTACCATCGAAGAACACGATGAACTTCTTGATGCCCGTTTGACCGATGGTGAACATCAGATCATTCTTGCCAAGAGTTCTGGTTTTGTTGTGCGTTTTCCTGAGGCTGAAATTCGTTCTATGGGTCGGACAGCCATGGGTGTTAAGGGAATCACACTCGATGAAGGCGAAAAATGTATTTCAATGGTGACCACTAAACGTTTTGATACAGCTCTGCTTGCTGTAACAGATAACGGATTTGGCAAGCGAAGCCGTGTAGAGGATTACCGTTTGACCCGGCGTGGTGCACGTGGAGTTATTACACTCAAGGCTCATGAAAAGATTGGAGCCCTTATTGGCCTGCTTGATGTCAACGACGATGATGATCTCATCATTATCACTACCCATGGTATCGTGAATCGTCAGCATGTGTCGGATATTCGCTTGACCGGAAGAAACACTTCAGGGGTTCGCCTGGTAAGACTTATGGCTGGAGATCTTATTTCCGCACTTGCCAGAGTTCCAAAAAGTGATGAGGAGGGTGATTCGGAATTTTCTGTAGAAGATCCTGATGGTCAGATTGATCTTTTTGTGTGACAGTATTTTTTGTTCAACAGATAGGCTAACGTTGCGAATAAACCACAGAGAAAACATGGAACAGAAAAAGCCATATATCATAAAGGAGCAACCCGGTACAAAATATTACTGTGCATGCGGCAGTTCTCAAAATAAGCCTTACTGCGATGGAGCACATAAAGGCAGTGATATTCATCCTAGAAAAGTTGAAATTCTTGAAGAAAAAACCGTAGCAATATGCAGTTGTGGCAGTTCGGCTAACCTTCCGTTCTGCGATGGTACTCATAAGACACTACAATAAACGATGCTTGTATTTTAAATTTATCAACGAAGTGCGATTTTCATGGCTCGACCGAAAAATGTAAAACATATTTTTGTAACAGGGGGAGTAATTTCTTCGCTTGGCAAAGGGATTCTTTCTGCCTCTCTTGGAATGTTGCTCAAATCCCGTGGATTGAGGGTAGCAATACAGAAATATGATCCCTATATCAATGTTGACCCTGGTACCATGTCTCCCTACCAGCATGGTGAGGTTTATGTTACTGACGATGGTGCTGAAACCGACCTTGATCTTGGTCACTACGAGCGCTTTCTCGATGAATCTACGACGCAGGCCTCCAACCTGACCATGGGGCGGGTCTATAAATCAGTCATTGACAAGGAGCGACAAGGCGAATATCTCGGAGCAACAGTCCAGGTTGTTCCTCATGTGATCGATGAAATCAAGGACCGTATGGCCGAGCAGGCCAAAAATGGAAACCTGGATGTGCTTATCACTGAGATCGGTGGCACAATAGGTGATATTGAATCACTTCCTTTTCTTGAAGCCATGAGGCAGATGAAGCTTGATATGGGTGACCGCAATCTGCTGAACATTCATCTCACCTTTGTTCCCTATATCAAGGCCGCAAGTGAACTGAAAACAAAGCCTACACAGCATAGCGTTAAAATGCTTCTTGGAGTCGGCATACAGCCTGATATTCTGGTATGTCGCAGTGAAAAACCGCTTTCACGTGACATCAAGAACAAGGTTGGCCACTTCTGTAACGTCAATGAACTGGACGTCATCGGGCTTAATGATTGCGAGACTATTTATGAAGTACCGCTCATGCTTCTTAAGGAAAAGTTGGACTTGCGAGTTCTTAAAAAGCTTGGACTTAAAAAATACAAGGAACCAAACCTTGAATACTGGCGGGACTTTTGTAAAAAGGTCAAATCTCCGCAGGACGGAGAGATCACTATTGGTATCTGTGGTAAGTACACTGAATACCCTGATGCTTACAAATCGATTATTGAGTCTTTTATACATGCAGGGGCAAGCAATAATGTCAGGGTTAATGTCAAGTTGCTCAGAGCTGAGGATGCCGAATTAAAAACATTTGATTTCGCAAAGGAGCTTAAAGGAATCAATGGTATTCTCGTAGCGCCCGGTTTTGGTGATCGGGGTATTGAAGGGAAAATAAAGTATATACAGTATGCAAGGGAGCAGAATATTCCTTTCCTTGGCATCTGTCTTGGTATGCAGTGTGCTACAATTGAGATTGCACGTAATGTATGCGGCCTGCAGGATGCAAACTCTACGGAGTTTAACAAGCGAGCCCGTTTTCCTGTTATTGACCTCATGGAGCACCAGAGAAAGGTCAAGGAGAAAGGAGGCACCATGCGCCTTGGTAGTTATCCCTGTATTATCAAAGAAGGCTCGAAGTCTCATGCTGAGTATCAGAAGTTTCTTATTAACGAGAGACATCGTCACCGTTACGAATTCAATAATGTTTACCGCAATAACTTTGAGGAAGGTGGAGTTAGCTTTTCAGGGACTTCACCAAACGGCGAGCTGGTTGAGATTATAGAGTTGAAGGAGCATCGCTGGTTTGTTGGAGTACAGTTTCATCCTGAGCTGAAATCAAGGGTACAGAAAGTACATCCGCTTTTTCACGGCTTCGTGGCGGCAGCTAAGGAGTATGCAATGGGATCTCATCAGATGGATTTGAGGGTTGATATGACCTCGTTTCTTCCATTTGAAAACGCAAAGGGAGAATAAAGAGTCTTTTTTTGCCTTTTCTTAACGATATCGCAACAAAAGATTTGGAAGTGTGGTAGAGAGGTGATACATTAGGAGCCCACTGAAGAATGAGCGAAAGTGAGGTTGGAAGTGGGGAGAGCCTGAAAGATGGCATGTTATTTGACGGTAATGAGATGAAGGGATTGCGAGATACTTATATTT
>JAPLFE010000018.1 GCA_026390855.1 Chlorobiales bacterium
GACGCGAGAATTAACAGCTGTTTTGAAATACGCGGCTAATGCGTTGTTAGAAAAAATCTTATGCGGCCATGTTTACGAGAAGTGCTACCTTGACAGGAAAATTATTCAGGTTTGCTGTTTTTGTTACACCATTGTTACACGTGATAACAGATTTTGTGCCCCATCGCATTCCTGCGTTCAGAACTGATAAATTCAGGGGTGCTTGTTTTTTATTGTACCCGGAAAACTCTATTTTGCATAGATAATCGAATATTAGTCGATTATCTATGCAAAATAATGACCTCATGCAACTCGAAAAGAAGCTCAGCTCACTGGGTGGAGTGCCTCTGACGCACGGAGCAATCGTCTCCATGCTCAAAGAGTACCGCTCTCCGAACGATAAAATTGTCCGCTTGATAGATGAAGGGTGGCTTGTATCCATCAAGAAGGGGCTTTATGCCGTTTCACCTGAACGGACAACGATTCCCATTTCCATACCGCTGGTTGCAAATCTCCTCTATGGCCCATCCTATGTTTCGATGGATTATGCGCTGTACCATTACGGGATTATTCCCGAGCGAGTGGTTGAGGTGACTTCAATGACCACCAGGCGGGGTAAGGTGTATGATCTTCCGATAGGCCGGTTTTCGTATACGCATTCTCCGCTTGATTTTTATCCAGTCGGAATTGATCGTGTCGAGAATACCGATAAAACAGGTTTTTTGATGGCCTCTCCAGAGAAGGCGTTGTGTGACAAGCTTGTGTTTACCCGAAATCTGAATATCGCGTCACCACGTGCATTGCAGGAACTGCTGATGGATGACCTGCGAATTGATGAAGAGAGTATCACCCGCTTTGACTCGAAGGTGATAGAGGCCTGTATCATGCCGGGAATGAAAGAAAGAATGCTGCGGGTATTGCTGGAGTTTGTTAACTCGATGAAAAAGGATCTGAAATGAGTGTACTCGGCCAGATGCTTGAGAAATATGATACGACCACAGTCGAAGGGAGAGTCAACGGACTGAGAGAGGTGATGCAGGAGGTTGCACTTGCCGGTTTGTATCGTGGCGGATTTTTTGACCGGGCAGCTTTTTACGGGGGCACCTGTCTCAGGATATTTTATGGGTTGCCAAGGTTTTCAGAGGATCTTGATTTTTCATTACTGACGTCTGACGCCGATTTTTCACTTGAGCCGTATTTCAGGGCAGTCATGGCTGAATTTCTCTCACTGGGTCTTGATGTTGAGATTTCTTCGAAAAAGAAAACAGTCCGGACAGGGATTGAGTCGGCGTTTTTGAAGAGTGATACGCGGCTGTTCAGTCTTGCCGTGCACGGTGAAAAAACGGTTAAAATCAAGTTTGAGGTTGATACGCTCCCGCCATTGGGATTTTCAACTGAAGAAAAACTCCTGCTTGAGCCATTCTCATTTTATGTCAAGTGTTTTGGTTTGCCTGATTTGTTTGCCGGAAAAATGCATGCATTGTTGTTCAGAAACTGGAAGACCCGTGTAAAAGGGCGGGACTGGTACGATTTCGAATGGTATGTCAGGAAAGGTGTTCAGCTTAATTTATCCCATTTTGTCAGTCGAGCTCAACAGAGCGGTCATTTGATGGAGTCTCAACTTTCTGAACAGGATTTTCGCCGGCAGTTGAACGAGAGAATCGACTCCCTCGATGTGACATTGGCCAAGAGCGATGTATCGCGGTTTGTGGGTAATGCGGATGTCTTGAAAATCTGGTCACGTGAATATTTCCATCAGTTGGCAGAGCGGATAATCATGAGCAGAGGTTGATGGCAGACGCATTATGAATGGCAATGATGACCTGTTGCAGAAGCCTTGCTGCTTCTGAAGTTCAAAATGTGTCCGTGAGAATTTTTGTATGTCTTTATTTTATCTATGGTCAGCTATTTTTTCGTCTCAAACAGTGCAATCTTCTTTTTTTCAGCTTTCCTGTACACACAATCCGGTGGATAGAAAGCGCATATCTCCTGATATCTGCCGAAAACCATTGAGATGACAAGAGGATGAAGGGAATGTTCGAATCTTGTATTTGCTTAATAGAGAGTGATATATGTATAATCTCCAAATCATTCATTTGTGGATTGTCGAATCCTGATGCAGGCTGAAAAACATCTTTTCGCCACAACCCTCTTATCGGCACCTTCCTCAGGAAGAGGGCGGCGGAAGGCCGAAAAGTTCCTCAAAAAAAGCCGTTGTCGAGCACTCTGTCGCACTCTATCGTGAACTGGCCGAACTTCTTCCGCAGTCCCGACCGCCCCGACCGCCCGGCACCAGAGATATTTTCTCTTTTTGGTCGTAACGGTATCAATCTGGGGAGCTACTGCAGCAGGATCTCTCAAGCCCGGACCCTTTCACACGGGCAGGAGCGCTCTTTTCAGCGGCGCAGCGAGGGCTGGTTCCCCGCAACAGGATGCAGGAGATCTCCCTGAACGGTACGTGGCCTGAAAAACTTGCGCTGCACTACCACTTTACCGTGCCGGATGCAAGCTCCCGGCAGGAGCACGTCTGCTGGCTCCAGCCACAGGATAATATCGTGGCCGCCGGAGAGATGGTTCCCCTCTCGGCATCGCATCAGGAGCATATCGAACAGTTGAGAACGATGGTCGGAACCGGACAGGCGCGCAACGCCTCCGACGACCAGAATGCTTTGGCCACGTCATACAAAACCGGAGAGTAAAGGGCACTATGAATACGCCAACATAGACGAAATCCTTACCGAACTGCGAACACTTGCACTCCGTCCTTCCGGAGGTGAGCTTTCTCCGGTCATTGTCAACGAACAGGATGGCTCCCCGATGGTGCTTGTTCCCGCAGGCAGTTTCACCATGGGAGACGGCTTCGACAAAGAGAGCCCGCAGCACACCGTTTGCCTTGATGCATTCTACATTTCGGTTTATGCCGTCACCAATCGCCAGTACCGCGCTTTCATACAGGCTACGGGCCATCGGCCTCCCAATATCGGCGCAAGGATAGACTCACTTTCGGTCTGGCACGAAGACGGCTGCCCCGCAGAGTTCGACGATTACCCGGTTGTGCTGATCAACTGGGACGACGCGGATGCCTACGCCCGCTGGGCGGGATGCCGTTTACCCACGGAAGCCGAGTGGGAAAAGGCCGCACGAGGGCCGGAAGGATCGATCTACCCGTGGGGAGAGCGGTGGGACGAAAATAACTGCCGGAACCGAAACAACCGGGGAGCGGATTCGGTCGCCCCGGTGTACGCGTATCCCGAAGGTGTCTCCGGCTACGGAACCTGGAACCAGAGTGGCAACGTCATGGAGTGGTGTTCCGTCTGGCACGAGGAGACGGTTTCTGGGAACGCTTCCACCGGTGAAGAGTCTCTCCGCCAGGAACGCGGCGGCTGCTGGCGTTATCCCGACAAGTTCGCATTCCGCTGTTCGCAGCGCTCGTTCGTGGTTTCCAAAGCGGTTAACGATTTCCGGGGTTTTCGGATGGTGTTGCCGGTGCAGGCGCTGCATCTCCCGGTTCCCGTGCAGGAGACTTTCGTACATGTCAGGTGAAACGGATCGTGATTAGGTGCTCATCTGAGCATGCATAAGCAAGAGATTGAGATAAATTTTTTGAAATATATCTGTACTTTACAGCTTAAAAAGTTGGCGCCGTCCACCCTGTACAGTGACTGACTAAGCGACGCTGTATTGAGGGGTTATTTTTCGTTGGAAGGAGTTGTAAAACTATGATTCAGACCAGCAAAATAAATTACCGGGGCGAGGATAGATTGAAACTCGTTTTCGCCTATGATGATTTCATTATAAATAAGATAAGGCATATTGAAGGTGCTGTCTGGAGCAAGACACTCAGAGCATGGCATATCCCGTTCACCGAGGAAGCTTTTGGCGAATTTAAGAAGCTATTTCCTGATATAGTCTTACCAGACCCTGCAGGTTCAGCAAACATGTCAGGTACCGAAGAGCTAACGGAAGCTACCAATGAGCCACTGGAGCCACCACCTTCGGCAAAGGCGCAATCTGCACTGAAAATTGCGGCAAAAACAGAACTGCAAAATGTAACGCAACACAACGGAATCGCTATCGAAATATCCCCGAAACAAATTACCGTTACAATGCCTAAGAATGAGACGGATATACAGTTCATTCGTACCTTCAAATATGTGAGGTGGAACAGCAATAATTTTTGCTGGGTCATACCGAACTACGGCAAAAATATTGACTTATTAAAAAATTACTTTGGTCAGCGTATCACAAATATAAAAGCCGTAATTGCGCTACCGCCAAATCCGACATTGAACTACCCAGCAAGCGAAGTTATTACCGATTTGCCTTTGTTGGACAAAGTCAACCATGATGAGATTGCCGCCTTCAAACAGTGGATGGAGCACAAACGATACAGCGAATCTACGATAAAGACCTATACACAAGCCATTACCACTTTTTTGAGGTTTATTAAACCCAAAAGGAGTACCGAAGCGACCAATGATGATATGGTGCGGTTCGTTCACCAGTATATGCTACCGAAGAAGTTAAGCCAATCATATCAAAACCAGACCGTTAACGCAGCAAGATTGTTTTTCAAAACAATTCAAGGTTCAAAGCTCATAACAGAACAGATCGAGCGGCCAAGACCAGAACATAAGCTGCCCAACGTGCTGAGCAAGGAGGACGTTGCAGCTATACTTCAGGCATCACAGAACCTCAAACACCGTACGATGTTGAGCTTGATTTATGCCTGTGGTCTTCGACGGGGAGAGTTGTTGAATCTCAAACCTGAGAATGTTGATGCGAAAAGGCATTTATTGATAATAGTCAATGCAAAAGGAAAAAAAGACAGAGTCATTCCCATATCGGACAAAGTGATTGTAATGTTGCGGGAATACTATAAAATATATCGCCCCAGGATTTGGTTGTTTGAGGGTCAGGAACCTGGTACACAGTACAGCGAAACCAGCTTGCAAAAAGTGTTAAAACATGCACTCGATCATGCAAAAATCAAAAAACCAGTAACGCTTCATTGGTTGCGGCACTCTTATGCAACACATTTACTGGAAGCGGGAACTGATCTTCGATACATACAAGAGCTCTTAGGGCATAAGAGCAGTAAGACGACAGAAATCTATACCCATGTATGCGAACAGAGTTTACTAAAAATTTCCAGTCCCTTTGATAATTTGTAAAAATATTATGCACCTTAAAGGTGTATAAAGGATACCAGAATAGCTGGCTTTATACACCTTTTGGTGGGATATGGTGCATAGATAAAGGAGTTATAGGCTATTTAAAATAATGAACACATCAGAAGAAATCGAATAATATTTTACTAAGAATGTATAACGAAAAACCAATCGAAGAAATACTCGCCTATTCTGAGAGTGAATATTCTGATTATATAATAAAACTTTTAAAAGTGGATTCTGTGTTTTATCTACTTGATGAAATTGATGATTACCTCCAAAAAATAGCTGAATCGGATCCATTGAAAGTTGAAAGAATTTGTAAGCTAAATGCTACTATTTATAAAAGCACAGAATCAGATGAAATATTAGGGCAGATAATAGGGTATAACTATAACACTCATTTAATTTCACTAATTTTTCAGGGGGACATAAATAGGATCAAAGTTTTATTTCTTGAAGCGATTTCTTTTTGCCAAGAAAAAGGATATTATGAAGCTGGAAAATCATTATCTCAAAATATTGGTAATCTATTTAGCAATAGAAATATCCCATATGATGAATCTATGTTTTTCCTATCAAGAATAACTCAATTTTATAATTCATTAAAAAAATATCAGGATAGTATAGATGTATTGTGTGCAGCAGCGCAGAATTTTGCAGATGTATCTGCTTTTCAATCAGCATATAGAGCAATTTACGATGCTCAAGAAATAGCAAATTCATATATCAATGATCCTAAAACGCTGATACTTATTCGAGAAACGCAAGGTATGGTTGCTCTTATTGAGGGAGATCACGATTGTGCAGAAATTGAATTTCAGAATTGTTTTAACATTTATGAAGAGATTAATGAATCTCCTGCACTGCAACTTAGGGTAAATGCAGCCACAGTAAAGTTGCGTAGAAATGATTTTAAAGGAGCGAGGTCTATCTACGAAACTCTAAATAATCCTCTTGACTCTCCTCACTAC
>JAPLFE010000120.1 GCA_026390855.1 Chlorobiales bacterium
GATCGCATATTTCGCTGAAAAACTAATCCCAATGCTTTTGTCAACTGGTGTTAAAGTGATTTTTGAGCCCGGGCGTTATCTCGTGGCAAATGCTTCAGTACTTTTGACTAGAATTCTCTATAAAAAGCGCAATCATACAGGTAAGGAATTTTTTGTTGTCGATGCGGGTATGACCGAATTGATTCGTCCTGCTCTCTACCAGTCGCATCATGAAATTCAGACTGTAACCTTTCATGACAATACAATTATTGCAGATGTTGTGGGGCCTGTTTGCGAGTCAAGTGATTTTTTTGCACGCCATAGGGCGATGGGTGATGCCGAAGAAGGAGAACTGCTGGCGGTTATGTCTTCGGGGGCTTATGCTGCAGTGATGGCTAGCAACTACAATGGCCGGTTGCGTCCTGCAGAAGTTATTGTGAACGGAAGTGAAGTAAAACTCGTTCGCAAGCGTGAAACTTATGAACAGCTCGTTCAGAATGAACTGTTTTAAAAGCTCAAATTATTAAGAAGGATATACTTGGCTGGGGTTTAGTGTAAATGGATTACTGGTGAAGGTTATTGAAGATTCGAAGGGTTGCATCGGCCATGTTCAGGGTGTAGAAATGAATGCCTCTGATATGATGGTCGATGAGCTCCTGTACTTGGTTTATTGCCCATTCGATACCGATTGATGAGACCTCTGTATCGTTTTTTGCATTCAGGACTTTAGACATGAGAGAAGCAGGAATTCTTGCTCCAAGTGCGAGTTCCGACATTCTTATCATACCCTTTTGTGTCGTGATCGGCATGATTCCTGGAATAATAGGTACTGTAATACCTGCGATGACGCAGCGCTCTACAAAGTCGAAATAATCGCGATTATCGAAAAATAGTTGTGTAACTATATAGTCGGCTCCAGCGTCAACTTTTTCTTTTAGATACTCAATTTCTTTTATTCTGTTTGGCGTCTCAGGGTGTCCTTCAGGGAAGCCTGCAACGCCGACACCAATAGCCGGATAGTTTGTTTTTATGTAGCGAACAAGATCTATAGCATGTGGAAAATCTTTTATGGCATCATCAATTGATGCCAATCCGGCAGGTTTATCACCTCTCAGAGCAAGCACGTTGTTGATGCCATGTTCTTGGTAGTTTTTCAGAATTGTTTCGGTTTCTTTTTCGTCGGAACTAATGCAGGTCAGATGAGAGACGACGGTCAACCCGGTTTCTTTCTGAATTCTTGTTACCAGGCTATGGGTTCTTGAACGGGTAGAGCCACCGGCACCATAGGTAACGCTGACATAGGAAGGATTGAGCGGTGAGAGCGCAGCAATGGTTTCAAACAGCGTTTCCCACTCTTCATCTTTTTTTGGAGGGAAAAACTCAAAGCTGAATACAGGTTTGATAGCAGCGTTCAGTATTTCTTTGACAAGCATACAGATAATGTTGGTTAAAATCTGATTTAAAAAAGAAGAATATACAATTCTTTAAGATATTGTTTTTATCTATGTTAGGCTGTTTATTATTTCGCTGAAATGGTTTATTTTTAACGGCTTAGTTTCTTTCTCTGCCTGTTTTTGGAGAAATGGTGTTTTTGTAACTTGTGTAAAAAAACATCAACTCAATGAAAACCTTCTCCCTCAAAAAACTCAACTCAGAATGCTTATAAATATAGCCTTTTTCTGAATTGGTCACACCCAGTAATTCCTTCCGGTAAAGAAGAGCTCCACACCGTAGAGGTTCTTGGTATAAAGATTCTTGCTCAACCGCAAATGCCACTTGAGAGGCAACTTAACCTTGATCTCATTGACATATCTGAAAAAAAGTGCACACTGGCGACCCTTTTTTCTGTCTCAATGTGATCAATCCTTGATCAGAATCCGCTTTACTGATTGATTTTTATGATGATATGCGGGACAACTTGAAAACGAAAGTCGGGTTGCATGGTTATCAACAAAAAAACTGTTGTACTCTTATACCAATGTAGAAACTGCTTAGACACAAGAACTTTACAACAAAACAGATAGCTCAGGTTGTGGACAAGACGAAGATGAAGGTTGTAGATCTTTTGTATAGTTAAAAATCACAATTTGATGTATAATAAGTGGGTTATGAATTAAAATAGGGAGGCATGAAACTTAAGTTCGTTTTTATCACAGTGGTGATGACCGTGCTATCCCTAGTTAATAACCAACAATACTCATGTGCTATGTACTATAAACATTATGTGTTACCTCAATTATTCGACACATCGGCAGTCAAGCTTCCTGTTAACTTTTAGTGTCGGCTGTTCGTCCGGTTTACGCTTATTTGCGCATAAACTACCTATGGAAAGACGAGTATGAAACGAAAGAAGTTTACAATAAACGGTTATCCGAAAATGCTCCGCAACAGATTTTTGTCTTTCTAAAAGAAAGTGTTAAACGTGGAGGGTTGGTCTGGAATACAAATCTTCCGTAAAGGAGCTGAGGCAATCTAAGTCGTTTTCTCTGGCCCCTTACCTGGCTGTGCGGTTGCTAGTGATCGTTATAACGGGAATTCTCGCAGGAATAAATCTTTCATTACCACTTGAGGGATGGATACTGTGTTGTGCGCTTTCCTTTTCTGTTCTTGTGGGAAGTCTCCTCTATGAAAAAATCAAATCTAATGGCTTGACTCCTGTTTTCTTCAGAGCGATCAGCTACTCTCTTTTTGTACTCTTCTGCTTTGCTACCTATAGCAGTTTCCGCTTGAACTATGTTCCATCCAATGGTCTTTTGCAATTCAGTGGTAAAACTGTTTTGCTCTATGGGCGTGTTGATGGACGACCTTATCTCTCTGAGAAAGGAGTAAGCTGGTTTATGGAAGTTGAAGAGGTGTTTGATAATGGTCGTAAGGTTGAGCTCCACGACCGGGCAAAAGTGATTATGCGTACTGCAGGATCGCGGAGTATTGAGGTACACTACGGGGATATGGTCCGGGTGAAGGGTAAGCTTGACCTTATCCCGGAAGCCGCAAACAGGGGAGAGTATGATTCTCGCAAAGCCAGTCGCATAAAACAGGTTGTTGTTCAGCTGTTCTGTGCCGGTCCCTGGCAGGTGCAGCATGAAGGGGAGTCTCAATTGAACCCATTTGAGCATTTCATTGTGCTTCCGATTTATAACTATATGATAAAAAGCCTGGAACAACTTATCCCTGATGGTCAGGAGAGAAAGCTGGCAGCAGGGGTATTGTTTGGTGAAAAAGAGAATATGTCAGAGGAGGTGTTTGAGGCTTTCAAACTGACCGGGACGGCTCATATCCTTGCGGTTTCCGGGTTGAATGTCGGGTTGCTTGCCCTTGCCATTCACATTTGTCTGCAGCGTCTCAAGATTACCAGGGGAGGTCGTTGGGTAGCTTTGGCACTTTTTTTCGTGATCCTGCTCGTTTACAGCTCTTTAACCGGCAATTCTCCGTCGGTTAAGCGAGCAGCCGTTATGTCTTTGCTCCTTATCGGTGGAGAGACGTTTGGAATGAAAACCTACCCCATAAACTCTCTTGCCTTTGCTGATTTTCTTATTCTTCTGTTCGATCCCCTAGACCTTTTGAATCCTGGTTTTTTAATGACCAACGCGGCCGTTTTGGCAATTCTTTTGATTTTTCCCCGCTTCATATACCCACAGAAAAAGGGGAGTGGGCTTCTTAAAAGTGCAGGTCATTTCCTCTTCAGTAGTTTTATGATAACACTTACTGCCATCATCGGAGTGTCGCCAGTCATTGCTTATTATTTTGGTACCTTTTCGCTGATCAGCTTGCTTGCCAATATTCCCGTTGTGTTCTTTTCCAATCTACTGATGTACGATCTTGTACCGATGCTACTGCTCAACCTTGTTTCCAGCTATGCAGCCTCGTTTTTTGCCGCAAGTTCATTTTTTTTTGCAGAGATTACCCTCAAATCAGCAATTTTTTTCAGTAGCATTCCTTTTGCCTCCATAAACATTAAGCCAGATGCGATCCAGCTTTGTTGCTATTATGCCTTGGCGGGGAGTTTACTGTTTTTCAGTTATCGAAAAGCCTGGGGGAAGCTTGCCGTGTCACTTCTTCTCGGAGTGAATATGCTTTTCTGGTACTCCTTTATCATCTTTCCCCATCCTGTAGCACCCGGTATACTGACAGTTAATCTTGGCAAGGACGTAGCTACACTTATTTCCTCAGGCAGCGAAACAGTGTTGATTGATGCAGGCCGGGCTCCCCGTGACCAAAGGCGCATTGAAAGGCAACTCGACGAGTACGACATTACTGTGCCAATCGCTGTCGTGCAGTTTTATACCCCCGATACTCTTATTGCAAGAGTGCCCGCCCGCTATCACATGCTTAAGGATAGCACTAAACTAAAGCTATCATCCATAATCATTGTCCGCCCAAAGGAGAAAGTGCTCAAACTTTGGAGCCGTCAATGCTCCCTGCTCATGGTGTCAGGCACAAGTCAGCTGAGATATACGGAGCTATATAAAGCCGATATCGCCTTCCTTTGGGTTTACCGTTTTGCTGAAAAACAGCAACAACAGATATCGTTGTGGCTGAACTACGCCCATCCAAAGCGCTGCATTCTCATTCCTGGATCATTTCTTTCACATGAACATCTTACCGCAATGCAACGTTTTGCCGCTGTACATCCAGAAATCGAAATCCGAAGCAAAACCCGACAGGTTGTAGTTCGGTAACGTGTGATGGATAGTTTTACAATGTTAAACATGGTGAACAGGAGAGAATTATTTCGACTCAGCGTTGTTTAGGAGTCGCAAAGCTGGAATTCGATTTTGGGATTACGCTTGTAAAGCTAAAAAAATGGACTGATGGATTATCGCAGATATAAAAGAGGCATTTCAGGAATTTGAAATCCCTGTTTGTGTTGATATCTTTGACATTTAATACAATTTTAGCTGAGTATCAGAAGGTTGTCGAAGGGAACTTGTTCATAGGCGATACTGCTTCTGTAACATCAGGGTTTGTTCTCGTTACATCGTTTTTAAAATGATCTTATGGCGAAGTTATTGTTCAGCAATACTCTTGCTCATATCCTTGTTGCCCTTAAAATCTGATGCTTGAATTATTTTCGTTTGTCTTTGCTGAAAAGGCTGGTATCGACAAGAGTGTCAATGATTTTTGCAATATCGGGTGAGAGTCCGGAAGGATTGATTTTGCTGATGACTTGGGCTAGAGTATAGATTTTACCTTCTAGTGGCAGGAATTTGTTGACCACTACAACATTGTCTTCTCTCAGTCGGCACTCTCCGCCTAAAAAATTTCCTTTTTCAAAGCGCAGTGTGTAGCCGAGTCCTTTTATTGTCTTTTCTAGGAGTGAAAGTTGTGCAGTTTTTTTCATGAACATTTCTATGATAGAGTGCTCATTCTGTTTGCGTCAAGAGGTATTTTAGTATTGGTGCTACATGCAGTGCTTGAATCATGCCTCCTTCTAGTACAATGGATCGGAGTTCATCAAGGCTGACGAGGTGGATACTAATCTCTTCAGTGGCGTCAAGTTTCTGCTTACCGATCTCTTCAACCTCTTTTGCAAGAAAGCTGTAGGTGATATTATTCTGCAAGGATGGGTTTGCGCTAAGTTCCATCCATGGCTTCCATGATCCACCACCGAAACCAGTTTCTTCTAGCAGTTCGCGCTGTGCTGACTCAAGTACTGATTCTCCCGCTTTGTCATGAACACCTGCAGGAAGTTCGTAAAAAACTTTGCTAATTCCATGTCGGTATTGCCGTATCAGCACTATTTCATGTTTTTTTGTAATGGCAAGCACATTGTTCCACGGAGGATACTCCCAAACGTAATAATCGTCGATGACGCTGCCGTTCGGAAGCTGAACGGTGTCTTGGCGCATGGTGAGCCAAGGCTTGTTATAGAGGTATTTTGTGCCGAGAGTGTTCCAGCACTCCGGTTCCTGTTTGATTGCCATGATTATCCTCTCATTCTTGGGTCGAGTGCATCGCGGACGCCGTCGCCGATAAGGTTGAAGCACACTACAGTAGTCAGGATGGCAATACCAGGGAATGTTGAAATCCACCAGTAGTTCAAAAGGCTGTCACGCCCTTCATTGATAATGTTTCCCCAGCTCGGGGTGGGTGGCTGAACACCTAGACCGAGAAAGGAGAGTCCTGCTTCAGTAAGAATGATACTTCCAATTCTCAGTGTAGCGGCTATAATGACCGGAGTCAAGGTATTAGGTGCAAGGTGTCGAAAGATAATCCTCATGTTCGAAAGTCCGAGCGATTTTGCTGCAAGAATGAATTCCTGCTCTTTGAGCGAAAGCACTTGGCTTCTGACAATTCTGGCTACTCCCATCCATCCAGTAAAGGAGAGTGTGATGACAATCAGGTAAATAGAGTTGCCGAAAGTAGCGATTATAATAAGAATAAGAAATAGAGCTGGAAATGCTATAAGAATATCGACAATTCTCATCATGACAGCATCTATCCATCCACCGAAATATCCCGAAGAGACCCCAATCATAGTCCCGAGAGTTACGGATATCAATACAACAAGAAAACCAATGGAGAGTGATATTTTTGAACCATAGATTACCCGGCTGAGAATATCTCGACCATATTGGTCTGTTCCGAAAATGAAAGTGCGTTCAATAACGAAATCTGGCTGTTTACCACTGAAGGTCAGTGTACCTGTTTTCCCTGTTCCGGCAAGTTCACTAGTGGCGATTGTTTTAGTACGTATACCCTGACGGTAAATAACTTTATTTCCTTCAATCCGGTATTCGTTGACAAACCTTATAGTATTGGGTTCATTGCGTGTTTTCAGCCTTTGGAAATCGCTGATCAAACTGTTGGTAAGCTTGATCGTTGTTCCACTACCAGCCTGCAATGGGATGGTTAATGTTTTAGGCTGTTTGAGAACGAGTGCATTCAGTCGTGCGAAAGGAGGCTGATAAGCGGTCACGAGAAAGTCCTGTTGATCATAAGGACTAAAAGGGGCTACAAAAGGTGCGAGGAAGGCTATTGAGTAAAGTATAAAGATTACGGCTGATGCGTATAAGGCTATTGTCTGACGCATGAATGCTCTGAGACTTATTTTGCTGAGGCTTAGTTCAGCTTTTTCTGTTTTTTTCTTTTTCGCTACGTTATTTCTAAAATTTTTTCGAGCAATCAATACAAGGAATAGAGGTATTGCAATCAGGTAGATGGACCCTATCCAGAATTCAAGGATCTCAGAAGTGAAAATTTCCTTTAAAGCGTCCGGTGCAGTGAGAAAAAGTATTGCTGCTGCACATAGGGAACGGAAACTGAGCAGCACAAGATCGGCCTTGATAAGAAGGATTAGCAGGAAAGCAATGCAAGAGATCGAAAGAAAAAAAATCGATCCTTTATTTCGTAATCGGTTTGGCCCTGGGTTGGGATTGAGAATTTGCAGGGATGACGATGTTCCTTTATCTGTATTCAAGCTTGTGTGGCTTTTGGTGAATGTTATCTCATTGTATCAGAAAAAAACACGACATTCTTCAAAAAATCAAGAGTAACCGGTAAAAAAAAAGCTGCTTTTCTCTGAAGAAAAGCAGCTTTGCATGGTAAGTAAACCGGTTTCGAAAAAGGTATGTACGGCTCTCAGCTTGCTGGAGTTGCAACCACTTCAGCAGTGGCTTCTGCTTCTTTTTTCGATGCAAGTACGGTGATGACAGGAGTATCTGGATCATCCATGATTATAAGATCAGTATAGGCGCCCATTGGAAGCTCCTTGACATGGATTGAATGCCCGATTTCAAGTGTGGATACATCTATAATGAAGTGATCTGGCATATGCTCAGGTTTGCCCTTGATGGTAAGGGCATGCTTGATAATCTGCAGTTTGCCTCCTTTTTCTACGCCTATACTGTCACCGGAAACAGCTACTGGTACTTCAAGTTCAATTATCTCATCAGCAGAGAAGAGTTGAAAGTCAGTATGAATGATTCTGTCAGTAACCGGGTGAAATTGAACGTCTTTAATAAAAGAACGTTTAATTTTTCCATCTGGGAACTGCAGGTCAATAATATGAGACTCAGCTGAGTGTACCAGTTTCCTTAACGCAAGCTCATTGACGCTTACAGGAATAGTTTCTTCGCCTTTATGATAGATAACTGCTGGAACAATACCAGTTTTGCGCAGTTTTTCGGCTTCTTTCTTTTTGATAATACGAGGTTCAACCCCTAATACAATAGTTTCCATGCTCTTCCTTTATCTCTTTTATCGCTTGTGTTTAGTGAAGGTTCGTAAGTTTCTCAGTAATATTTTTGCTGTCAAAAAGACAGCTGACAGAATCATCTTCATAAATCCGCTTGATGGCCTCGCCAAAGAGGTTGCTGACAGTTACTGTTTCAATTTTTGGAGAATATTCGTGACTGGTAATAACAGAATCTGTTACGATCACTTTTTCAAGAATGGATGCATCAATTCTTTTGATAGCCGGTCCAGAAAGAATTGGGTGAGTCGCAGCCGCATAAATTTTAAGTCCCCCAGCATCACGAATTGCTTTTGCTGCGTTGACCAGAGTTCCTGCAGTGTCGATCATGTCATCAACTAGAAGGACATTTTTTCCATTGACATCGCCGATAATATTCATTACTTCGGCAACGTTCGCAGCTGGACGGCGTTTGTCGACAATCACCAGATCAGTACCGAGTTCTTCAGCAAATTTTCTAGCAAGCTTTACACCGCCAACATCAGGAGATGCAACAACAAGGTTATCGCGAAATTCTCGGTGACGGATATGATCGATTAGTATCACGCTGGAGTATAGGTGATCAAACGGAATATCAAAAAAACCTTGAATCTGAGGTGCATGCAGATCCATTGTCAAAATGCGATTTGCTCCCGCCTCAGTAAGCAGATTGGCAACAAGCTTTGCTGTGATGGCAACGCGAGGCCTATCCTTTCTGTCCTGTCGTGCATAACCGTAATAAGGAATAACAGCAGTAATCCTTGCTGCCGAAGATCTTCTTGCTGCGTCAATCATTATAAGCAGCTCCATAAGATTATCACCAGGAGGATTTGTAGACTGAATAATGAAGAGATCCGATCCACGAATCGATTCAAAATAGTTGACTGAGATTTCTCCGTCGGAAAAGTTTTCAACCTTTGCATTGCAAAGGGACATGTCGAGGTACTCAGCAATTTTTTCAGCGAGAGCCGGATTACTGCGTCCCGCGAAAATTTTAATGGGTTTTGCCATCGTGTCCTGCATATTCAGATGAAAGGGATTATATTATGGCAGTCTTTTTAAGCTCCAGAGTATTCTTAACCTTTTTCCCGGAGATTTATGAACAGTCATGTGAACTCAAATATAATTAAAAACGCGGAACAATAAATAATATTTTCCTTTTTATAACGTTCAGTTATTTTTAAAAAGATATGACAATTCAGGAAATCAGAGACTATCTTGAACGATTTTTTGATTCTGTTGAACTGGTTGGAAGCGCTCATGGGTTGATTTCCGGACCAGCTAAAATCGAATCTGCAAAGAAAGGGCAGGTCAGCTTTATAGCTAACGAGAAGTATGCCAGATTTCTAGCTACCACCGAGGCCTCTCTTGTTATTGTGCACAAGTCAGTTTGCGTTGATGAGTTTAGTAAAACCACTTCGTTTCTCAAGGTCGGTGATCCTTATACGACATTTGTTTTTCTTCTCCAAAAATTTGCAACACCAAGAACAATAGCTTTGAAGGGTATTGCCTCGACAGCGATTATCGGTGAAGGGGTTTCGATCGGAGAGGGTGTCTCGATAGGCGAGTATGCTGTGGTCGGTGATCGATGTACCATTGGGAGCAATGTCGTTATTGGCGCTCATACTGTTCTTTTTCACGATGTATCTATTGGGGATGATGTTGTTTTCTTTCCCAATGTGACCTGTTACGACGGTACAGTTGTCGGTCAAAGAGTTGTTATTCATTCGGGGAGTGTTATCGGAGCAGATGGTTTTGGTTTCGCTCCGCAGAGTGATGGTTCATATGTGAAGATTCCCCAGATGGGCATTGTTGAAATTGGTGACGATGTTGAAATCGGGGCAAATGCCACTATCGATAGAGCCACAATGGGAAGTACCTTTATTGGTAGAGGTGCAAAAATCGATAATCTTGTGCAGATCGCCCACAACTGCAGGATAGGTGAAGATACTGTGATTGCTGCTCAGGCAGGTATTTCCGGAAGTGTCACAATAGGCCGACAGTGTATGATTGGAGGACAGGCTGGATTTGCAGGTCACCTTGAACTTGCCGATCGTATACAAGTTGCTGCCCAAGCAGGTATTTCAAAATCTTTTCTTGAGCCCGGTATAGCCCTCCGTGGATATCCAGCGCAGCCTATGCGCGACCAGCTGAAGCATGAAGCGATGTTGCGCAACCTTGGAGCAATGAAGGATAAGCTTAATTTGCTCGAAGCAGAGCTGAAAGAACTCAAAAAAGAGTAGCGTATGTCGAGCATGTTTCTTTCTATTGCAGGGTGCTGTTCAGGTGCCAGTTATAAGGGAAATATCGGATGTGCAGGCCTGTAATATTTTTTTCGATCCAGACCCTCTTTTCTTCAGTCATATAAGGGAGCAGAGAAAGTACGGTTTCGCGAGTATTATGCCCAAAATCTCCGCTGTACCACCCAAAAATTGATGATATCCATAGTGTACGGGTTTGGTGGTCTATTTCCATTCCTTTACGATTGATGAAACTTCTAGCAGCCGTTTCAAGCTGTTGGTCGATGATTCTCGCATCATAGAATTCTACGGGAGGGCACGATGAGGCGGCACAAACCAGAGCAAAATGGATACGGTAATCGAATGTTCTGACCATAAAAAACCTGCGTGGATCAGAGTTGGAAAATGGCTTGAAAGGAAAAAGGGGATGTGGACGATTTTGCCGGAGGATACCATGCTCGATGTCATCAGGAGTAAAAAAGAACCCTCCGATTTTATAGCCGAATCTGCCGAAAAAATTGGTGATTTCAAGCACTGACCCGCGAATATCGAATTCAATAACTCCGTGAATGATGAGGATGTTATAAATGTTAATCCAGAAAGCTTTTTTTTCATTATCAGTTTGAAGTGATTCTGGATTGAAGTCGTTAAGTGAGCTTGTAAGCTGAAGGTATTTCCGGAACCCTTCAGATTGTTTCATTGCCTCGTAATTGACTGTTCCTTTTTCTGTATTGAAAAATGCCCCTTGCAGCAGACTCAGTGATTGTTTCAACTCAATACCAATAGCTATAGTTGTTTCAGGGTGAACGCTCTTGCTGTCATTCAGTGTAATCTGAAAAGGGATCAGATGTCGGAGCCACTTTGTGAATGAGGGTTCAGTTTCAACTGGGGTTGAGCGCAGTTTTTCTGCAAGAATGGCCGAGATTGCATTGATATAACCTATATGGCTGAAAGCTTGCGGAAAATTTCCCAGCATTTCATGGGTTGTACTGTTAAATTCTTCGGAAAAGAGGCCTAGATGATTTGATGCCGTCAAGGTTTTATTGAGTAGTTCAACGGCTTCGTTGGTTTTTCCAGAGAGGGCAAGACACTCAACCAACCAGAAGTTGCAGAGCACAAACCCTCCTTCCTCTCCTTTAAGACCATCTTCGGCCTTGTATCGAAGCAGGAAGCCCTGATCCATTAACTGATTTTCGCAGGCCAAGATTGTGCCTTGCACTCTTGAATCGTTTATAGGTAGAAATCCTGTAAGTGGCAGCAACAGAAGGCTTGCATCAAGTTCTGTTGAACCGAATTTTTGCACAAAACTGTTGAGTTTCCAGTCAAATCCTTTGATAAGGATATCGTCTTTTATTCGATCGCGCTCCTTTACCCAGAGTTCAAGAGGAGCATCAAATCCGAAACGTCGGGCGATAGTAATACCTCTATCTAAAGCGACCCAGCACATGACTTTCGAATAAACAAAATGATATGGCCCGTTACGCACTTCCCAAATACCGTCATCGGGTGTTTGCCAGTTTTCTATAGCGAGGCTGCAAATTTCTCTGAAAAAAGGCCAGAGTTCTTCATCAATTTTTCCTGCATAATCAGATAGACGGAGAGCACAATCCATGACTTCCCCATAGATATCCCATTGGTTTTGATAGTGCGCATTGTTGCCTACCCTAACTGGGCGTGAATTTTGATATCCATTCAGATGAGCGAGTTCTACCTCCTTAAGTCGGTCGTTACCTTGGAGGGTATACATTATCTGGAGATTGCGGCTTCCGTATTTGCGGTAAGTGGTATTCAGCCAACGCAAGTAAGATTCAGCTTCTGTGACGTGACCGAGCGCGAAGAGTGCTTTAAGGGTAAATGAGGCATCTCTCAGCCAGCTGAAGCGGTAATCCCAGTTTCTTTCACCACCCAAAGTTTCCGGAATGGAGGTTGTCGGTGCGGCAGCAATGGCACCAGTTGGCTGAAAGGTCAGAAGTTTCAGCAAAAGCAAGGAGCGGTTGACCATTGGCGTGAATTCGCCAAGGTATGCGCATCTTTCGCCGACGCAGCGATGAACCCACTCTTGCCAGAAAGAAATATTTTCTTCAATCGGACATGGCAAATGATCAGATGTTTTTATACATCCATAAAAAAGATCAATGTGCGCTTCTTCAAGAGCTTCAAGATGCAGGCTAAGCTTAAGTTGCCCCATTTCATTACTGAGTAGCACACTATTGCTGCAATTAACTGCAAGTGTCAGATTTTCTTTGCCGTAACTGATGATAAAGCGATTGCCATCTTCTTTTTTAAAGGAGGGTACTATTCTTGCATAATCTGGTCTTGGCATCAATGTCAGTGTAAAAGGCATGATGCCCTGGATAACTTTCAAACAACGATGGATGCTTCGTTTATTTTTATTACCAGACTTTGAATTGTCAACAGGCATAAAATCATAAAGCAGTGCTTCAGCATTTTCTGTTGTAAATCTGCATGATAGTATGT
>JAPLFE010000095.1 GCA_026390855.1 Chlorobiales bacterium
GCGTTTTAACGGTGTCCTCATAGTCCTTTCGGTTAGTTTTGGTTTGCACCGTTAAACTACGAAGGACTATGGGTGTTATTTTACGCCAAACTGCCGGTTCTTATTTTCCGAAATATGCTGGTTCTTAATTTCCGTTTACACATGTCCAATGAAAAACTTAATACGACTTCTTTTTTCAGCGATAATCGCTGTAACGCTTACAAGTAACATTGTCAGTGCAAGCACTGTCGATGACGCGAAAAACTTTTTCACCAGTGCTGAAGTAAAATTCAGTAAAAATGATTACAAGGGCGCCATTGAAGACTATACAAAAGCCATTGAGCTCGATCCTAAATTTGCCGATGCCTACAACAGCCGGGCTGCTGCAAAATTCAGTGCAGGCGAAAAACAGGGATCATTGGATGACTATACAAAGTCTATCGGCATTAATCCAAAATCTGCTGAGACTTACAGTAATCGGGGCAATGTAAAATCTGAAATGGGAGACTCTAAAGGGGCAACAGTCGACTATACAAAAGCCATCGAAATTGATCCTTCTTTTGTTCCCGCCTACCTTAATCGAGCTGCTATAAAACTCGACAACGGAGACAAACAAGGAGCAACTGCAGACTTATCGCAGGCAGCAAAACTTGGTAATCCCGAAGCTCAACAATGGCTGAACAGTAATGGCATTACCAAGTGGTGAGTGAATCGTCAGCGGCAGGGCAATGCTGGTAGCATTATCCAAGGCTACTGCACCTGCCAACTCTGCCAACTTTTCACGAATGCTGTATTGAACTGTCGACAAATTATCGACAGTTCAAGTCACACATTATTTAATTCCTCCAGCAATGCTTTTCGAATACGATATTCAGTCCTGAAAAATGATATAACTTCGTTTGCCTTCTCTCTTGCGCCGAGCTTGATGATTCTCCGGAGATACCTGCAGGCCTCTTTGTAGTGGCTCCTTCCCACATTGTTTTTCATGTATTCAAGAAGAGCATTGACATAGAGATCAACGACTTCAGCAGTATATTTTCCGGAAAGATATGTTTCGTACTGCCCGATAGTCCGCAAGTCAGGAGACTTGCATACCAGTTCCAAAAGCCTCTCCGTCCACCCTTCTTTTATGAAAATTTCTGCGATCTGTTCTTTATTATAAAATCTGTCTTTTACAGCAATATCCTTTATAACCTCCTCCACGAACGCAACCCAGGTGTCAAGGGCCACATGCTGTTTCAAGATGGCGTAATAATCCTGTTCAGGCCTGAAATTCTCAATAAACAAGCGGCGAGCATAGTCTATGATTTTTTCTGTCTCCCCCTGAGCCTGAGCTATTTTCAATAACCAGTCATACCATTCTATTACCAGTCCCGGTTTGTCTTTTTTGTCAAAATCCACACCTCCTTGAGCTATCGAAATGGCTTTGCTGTCATTTCCATGCGCCAGAGCCAGCTGAATTGCCTTCCTCCGTAATTTCGGGTTGGATATATTTGCCTCGAGAAATTCACCGGCCTCTTTTTCGCCTTTCGTTTTAACGATGATTTCATATTTGATGCTTTGAGCTTCGTCCCTGTTGTACTCTGAAATAAGTTCTTTATCAAGCGCCGCGTAAAGACGCTCAATTTCATCTTCGGTTTTGAGAAGTATTGCGGCAACTCGTAACATATCAACATGCCAATCCCAGCCAGCATATATTTTTTTATCAACAGCTGAAAGAGCGTAATCCATGATCAATTTCCGGATATCTTCGGAAGATTGAGACGTAGCAATAATATAGATCATCTCATAAGCGGCATCGATTGATCCTCCTATTTCGCCACTACTATCATCGGCATACTGCAGAGCGTCAACCATCTGTTCCATAATAGCAGTACAGATAAAAAAAGCACTTTTGAAGTTCCGGTTATCGATGTGTTTTTTAGCTGATTCCAAAAGATTAGAAACTGCATTGTAAACATGCGTTATTTGAGACCAATTAATAAAACCATTACTGTCTTTTGCGCTTCGTAGAATCGATTTCAACTGTTTTTCATAAAACCCTCTCGATTCATCGGAATTATGCTGGCTGAACGATGACAAAAAAAGATTTCTAAACGAGACATTCAAGACTGTCTGTTCCCGAATGAATTGTTTAAGTTCATCAGGTGCGGTTTTTTCAAGCAACTCATCGACCTGTTCCGCGACGGTTTTACGCTTTCTGGTCTTTTTGAGGGCATCAGGCTTCGCCGGCACTTTTTTCTGCTTCAGTTCAAGCTCATCCTGTTGCAGATAAAAGATTACTGCCACCACATGTTTACAGATCGGGCCTAAATCATAAGGGCAATTGCAAACATGCTCGGTAATGACATCATTTTTAATGGTCAGTCGTACCGTATAATCTTCGGTACCATCTACAATCGCTTCATACTCACCCGTGCGTATTTCTTCCGGCTCATGCACCTGCCCCTTTTTGAAATACGACAACCCTCTCCGCAAAATGGTTTCGTCTATGTAGTCTTCAAAATGGCTTAATGGAATATTCATTGTTATAAACGGTTACATGAGTTGCAGCATTTCATGGATTCGTATGTTCAGTTTTCCTCTTGTCGGTCTATGGGCAAGTACAGTAGCTAATTCGGATTTTAATCGGGTACCGATGAGCAACTCCTTGATGACTCTTTAAAAATCGACTTTGGCCCTGACTCTGGCCCTGAAGAAACCGCGGACAGCTCACGTAAAAGAGTACTTAATGGATTTTCTCCAAATTCCGGCACCCTGATGGTCATGCGAAATACATCACCTTCAATGAGCTGAGGCTCCTATCCCCCTCAAGCTTGCTCTTCCATATTTTTTTTTCATTACATTAAAAAGAAAGTACACTTAAATGCAAACCTATGACTGACTGGCGAAAAAGAATCACGTTCAATCCTGAACAATGTGTTGGCAGACCATGTGTTAGAGGATTACGCATAAGAGTAGTCGATGTTCTGGATTTACTGGCGGCAGGTCTTTCTTATGATGAGATTATAGAAGAACTTCCTGACCTTGAAAAAAAAGACATTAAGGCTGTACTCCAATATGCAAGTCGAAAACTGGATCATCCGGTTATTGCTGCATGATAATCTGGATTGACGCACATCTTTCACCCTCACTTGCGGCATGGATTAACCGTAGATTTCCCTCAGTAGAAGCCAAATCTGTTCGATCACTGGATCTTCAGAACGCTAATGACCTCATAATCTTTGAAGCCGCAAAAAAGTCGAATGCTGTGATTATGAGCAAAGACTCCGACATCCTTCAGCTTATCGATCAGTATGGCTCACCCCCTCACCTTATATGGGTTACCTATGGGAATACTTCGAATAAAAAATGAGAGCTATACTCGAAAATTCACTCGAAAAAACCTTGCAATTAATAAGCCGTGGGGAACCGATTGTTGAAATCAGCGACAGAGCTTGAGTCTTCCGTTTTTAGCGAACCGGCAATTAATTTATTTCTATAGAGGAATGAATCTGGAGTAGTTTTTCCAGAAGAAAAGCTTGGTCATACATACAGAGCTTCCTTATCGATATGCTGGCGAAGAGATTGATTCATTCTTTTCCAGTACCTTATCACATCAACTTTACTTCCCAATAATGTTTCCAGCTCTTCCTTGAGTTGCACTTTTTAGGAGGATATTAGGTTCCATCTCAACAACAATTTCAATGTCACTACAGATAAGTACACATGTTGAATTGCGAAACCAAGCCACACGGGGATTGGGAAACTGCACGTTATGAATGTCGCCCCCTAGTCCGTCATTTAATACGCTATTTTACAGTTTCTGTTTTCCATCGTGAATAGGCAACCAGTTTGGCTTTTTCAGATTTAACTCGACTTTTTCCACGTTAAGGCCCTTCGTTCCATACAGCACACCTGAAATAATTTTTATGCAAAGATCATAAAAAAAGTCTATTCCGAAAATTGTTGGGGTTTCGCCTCCTCGCCCATATCGTAACTTTGCAGCTTCATGCCAACGAGGCAACTCACGAAGCCATTCGCATACTACTCTTCCAATGTAAGGTTTGGCTTCTGCAAGAAGAACAAACAAATCGTGATGTTCGGGAAATTTCCCAGCATTTTAAAGTAGGACACCTTTGAATGCGGACTCACAGGCCATCTGCAATTCCCACTGTACACGAGCAAGTCGTCCTCTCTCATGGTCTCGCAATACTAATGATGAGGCAGATTGAAGATGTAATTGCACGCCAGCCAAGATGGCTAAAGCATCTGGATTGGTACCCTCCACACCGATTAGCCGACATGTAATCGCCCTAATTCTCCGAGCCCGCGCATTAACTACTTTACGAAATTCATCAACTTCTTTTTGCGAATAGGTCTTGTAGTTTGGAGGACTAATTATCCATTTTAGCGGTTCTTCATCCGGTAACAAATTGCCGGGAAAAGATAGCCATGCTGACTCCCCTGAGCTATCTGGTCGTGAGACATTTATTGGAACGCAAAGTTCAAACGGAGTACCAGAGATGAGCACAAAACTTCGGAATCCATCGGTTCCATAATTTTGTAGCCGCAAACCATATCTCGTTTCATCCCACGTATTAACTGCCGAGTAGATATTTCGGAACCACTCCTCGTTAATGAATTCTTCAATGTTGCCTGAAAGTTTAGTCACCAAGCTCCCTATTTTCACTTCGGGCACGAATTCTTTTACAAAAATGAGAGCTGCAGACAACACGCGCGCACTAAAAGGCTTATCTACAAGAGCAAGACGTTCATCAATCAGTTGAAGGTGGCTGTCAAAAACTTCATTCATAAATCGTGCAGCAAATCAAAGTAAAATGCCCTTGTCCATTCTTGGCAGATAATATGGAGCAGAATCATAACTTTTCAAGAATTTATCATGTAGAAAACTGCCGTACCCGTTGCTCTGAAATAAAGGGCATCAAGAGTAGCATCAAAACCGCTATTCGCGTAAGCATAGGCTAGGAATCAAGATAAATAACGTAACAATACTTCAAGTATCGCATTGACTCCGCTAATAAATATTTATAGCCAAGATTGCAGAGATCTACCTCTCCTGTTTCACCTGTATTGAAATTTCAGAAATATCTGATAATCCTTAACATAAATTGCCTCGACGATCGAAATACATTCCTTAGGCTAGCAGCTTTATTATATGATATAAGTTCAATGTTTGACATAAACAACCTCTCGAAGAGAGTTCAGGGCGATTGGCTGGTTAGATTTTAGTTTACTGCGGATTGCGAAGATTTCCAATTCGACTTGCACGTATAACCTCCAACACCCGAGGATTTGAAGACAATGTCTCTGCGATCTCAAAGGCATCTCTAATGCCTGCGAAGTTTTGGGCATTCGCGCTTGAAGAATCTAATGACTTAAACTGACCAAAATCCCCTTGCATTCCTCTTCCTGACCAAGCAATATGCTTTGAGAATGCTAACCAATCAGGCGCATCATCCTTGAAAATATTCATATCAATAAATAGATTTGGGCCAGCAAAGCCTTCCTTTTTCCCGGCTGAATCCACTAGGCAGGCCTTTGTCATTGCGTAATTACACTGTAACTATGGAGTGGAATCGGAATGATGGCGTGCACTAAGGGCTTGATTTATGGCTTGTTCGGTTTGAATCAAACCATTCGCGATCTTATCTTTAATATTTCGCCCCTCTCCTGTAAGCTGACGCTTTGCATAATCAACTTTACTGCGCACTCGAAATCCTACGGCTAGAACTGCTCTTGCGCCGTAATATCCAGAACGAAAATCTATCTGATTAACTTCAGCATGGATGTCAATCGCTCTGCGTAGGAAGTCAAAGGTTACACCGTTACTTCTAGGGGAAAGATCCCGAAATGCTATAGCCCCATCGTTCATGACGAAGGTTGGGAAATTTCTCATTGATCGTTTCGATACGACTTGGTGAAAATTTATTATCCGATCAATTGAGGCCTTAGCAATGTCGGAAGTTGGATCCCATCCGGCAGTCTGAAGCATTGAGCCATAGCCAAGGAGATCCATCCACAAAGCAACGGAAGTCTCAAACTTCCTCTTTACTCCCTTAGCGGTTTTGGCCATATTTCCATAAAATCTAACACATTCAATAAAAAAAACAGGTAACCAGCTTATATAGCAACATATAGAAAAAATAAATATGCACTTATAGACAACAACTTGAAATGATCCAGCAATTGTAAAATATACACCATGATTACGGAAGTACACAGGAAGAAGAAGAATAAGAGATTGATAGTTATTAATAAGTGTATTCGTAAGGTTTTTAAAACGTTATAGTCAATTCCCACTGTATAGTATTTGGAAGTTTTCGGTACTTTACTGCTGAGGTTTTTGAAAATTGATACTTCGCTTTCGCTCAGTATGACAAGGAAAGATAGTGCTGAGTTGCGAGTGCCGGGTGCCTTGCTAAGAATGGGAAACAAGATAGATCCCTCATTGCATTCGGGATGACAGAGGGAGAGGGCTGGAAAATTTTTAATACAATTTATTGATGATGAGAATATTCAGGCAGCGGAAAAAGCTCTTTAGTGTTTTACTTTTACTAATGCTTGCCATAATGTCCTCCTGCAAAAATAACTCTGATGAACTCCGACGTAACCGGATCATTACCGGGATCTCTGCTGATTTTGACTATCTTAATCCCCTGTTTATACAACTTTCCATGTCGAGAGAGGTTTGCTCGCTGCTGTATCCGGCACTGGTCAAAGCCTCATATGACGAAAAAAAGGGCAGCATAACTTTTCTCCCCAACGCTGCAAAAAGCTGGGAGTTCTCGAGTGATGGAAAAAATGCTACATTCCACCTTCGAAACAGCATCGTATGGGAAGATGGGGTTAAGGTCACCTCGCATGATTTTAAATATTCTTATACCTTATACAAACATCCCAAAATTGCCAGTTCAAGGCAGCACTACCTGAACGATCTCCTGTTGCTTCCTGATGGAACGGCAGATATTCAGCATGCTGTTGACACTCCTGACGACTCAACGCTTGTTCTGCATTTTAACAAACCCATGGACAGCGATATTGTACTCGATCATTTCAACGATCTGATGCCGGTAGCTGAGCATATTTTTAAATCATTTAAACCTGATGAAATCCGTATCAAAGCATCAGAAATACCTGTAGTGGGCGCAGGACCTTTCAAAGTGAAAAAGTGGACACGCCAGTCAAAACTTGAGCTTCTCAGAAACCCCTTATCAATCCTGCCAAAACCAGCTGCTATAAACACACTGATATTCCTCGTTGTTCCAGAATACACCACAAGGCTTTCCATGCTGAAATCTGGCCAGATAGATGCAATGATCTCGGCAGGAGGAATCAATCCAAAGGATATTAAAGAACTTACCAAGAGCACACCGTCTATTGTCATCAAACCAGTAAAAAATCGATACTTCGACAGCATCGTCTGGCTGAATATTGACGGAGAGAGCTATCGCAAAAATGGTCAAATCATTCCTAATCCTCTGTTCGGCAACAAATTGGTCCGTCAAGCGCTCACCTTTGCCATTGACCGGCAATCCATTATTGATGGGTTCATGGGGCCAGAACACGCGAGCATCATCAACACCTCCCTTTCTCCCGCCTATAAAGAGCTCGCCAACACAACACTGGATGCATACAACTATAATCCCAAAAAGGCGTTAGATTTGCTGCACGAGGCCGGATGGAAACTTGGACAGGATGGGATTCTGCAAAAACAGGGGAAAAAATTTTCTTTTGTTCTTGCTGCACCCGTAGGGAATCCAAGGCGAAACTATGCAGCCATAATCATTCAACAGAACCTGAGGGAAATCGGAATCGATTGCCGTCTGAAATTTGACGAGAGCCTTATTTTTTTAAAAAACCAGAATGAGTTCCGCTATGATGCGGCGTTGTCTGGGATGGCTGCTGAAACACTGCCATTTCAGCTTATCATATGGGG
>JAPLFE010000022.1 GCA_026390855.1 Chlorobiales bacterium
TGTTGGAAAGCATGGTGATGAAAACACGATCAAAGCCTATGTTCAGAGCCAAGGTCGTGAATCGGAGTACAAAAAACTGCATTCACAGCAGTTGCGCCTCTTCTAATACCCCGTAGCTCTGCTGCGGGGATGCTTTATTACGTTATCCAAAGTAATATGATTAAGAAACTACTACATCTTGCTGCACTTCTCATTTTTACTGCTGTTGGAACGGCAGATGCTGCAACTAACACTATTGTGCTGGAAGGTTCTACTACTGTGGGTCCTCTTGCGAAGTCTTTCGCAACATATTTCACAAAAAAATATGGTGTCCGTGTTACAGTCAGTGAGTCGGGAAGTGGTAACGGTGCTAAAAGTCTTATTAATAATACGTGCACTATTGCTGCAATGTCGCGAGCCATGAAAGAACCAGAGATAGCTGCTGCAAAGAAAAAAGGCGTTAATCCTCTTGCTCATGTTGTTGCTTTAGATGGACTTTCCATAGTCGTTCATCCAGGGAATCCTATAAGTTCACTTTCAAAAGCGCAGATCAGCAGTATTTATCGGGGTACGATTACGAATTGGAAAGAGGTCGGCGGACCAAATGCCCGTATTGTTGTTATCCAACGTGAGTCCAATAGTGGCACCCAGGAGTCCTTTAAGGAACTCGTTACAGGTAAAGGCGTGCAGATTACTGGAAATGCTGAAACCCAGTCTAGTAACGGGGCTGTAAAGAGTAGGGTGAGTACAACACTTTCCGCCATCGGTTATCTCGGCCTTGGGTTTGTGGATCATTCGGTAAAAACCCTTGCTGTAAATGGTATCCTTCCAAGCGTAAAAACTGTTAAAAATGGTACCTATAAGGTAACAAGGCCTCTTTATTTTTATACCAACGGTCAACCATCGGGGCTGGTAAGGCAGTTTATTGACCTCCCTCGTACGGCTGCAGGTAAATCGATGATCAGTGAGCTTGGTTTCATTAACCAATGAGATCGTTTTACTTTATCAAAGTATCTTTTTCGAAAAGCCGGTTAACCAAAAAGCCGGCTTTTTTTTTCTATTTTACCGTAAATGTTTCAAACTTGTAACAAAGGCGGCGTTGCATTCTAAGGTAAAAGCCTCTAGATTAGGGGCATAAAAAAGCCGGGCAACCCGAGGAAAGGTTAAACTATTGAATTTCATGGCTGACGACAGTGTCGGAGGAAACAACCGTACAAATGCATTTGTCATAAGCGCGAGAAAACGCGCCATACAGAAGGTTTCTAAAACAATGGGGGAGGGGATGCTGCTGGCGGTTGCCTCGTTTGTCGCCATTGTTGTCCTCTTTATCTTTTACTTCGTTGCCCGCGATGCAGTTCCGTTTTTCCAGCTTCGAGGGTTCAGTGAATTTTTCACCAGTTCAAACTGGTACCCTGCCGATCAGCCTGGTCAGTTCGGAGCGCTTGCCATTATTTACGGTAGTCTGATGGTGACGCTTGGCTCTGCCATGATTGCTGTACCGATGGGCGTAGCAGCAGCAATATGCCTGAGCGATATCCTTCCTTTTTCGATTCGACAATACGCAAAGCCTGTCATTGAAATGCTTGCGGCAATTCCTTCAGTAGCATTTGGTTTCTTTGCTTTAGTTGTGTTAGCTCCGCTTTTGCAGAATAACGGAGGCCCCATGCTGATGTGGGCGTGGTGGATTCTAGTTTCACCCTTTCTCGTGCTTGGTGTTCTTGTGGTGTCAGATCTGTTGACCAACTCTATCAAGGACCCGCAACGCCGTCGGCAACTTTATGCCTTCTTGCTGACGGTGCTTGGTCTCATTGCGGTTTTTCTCTTGTACAAGGTTGGGACTCTTCTTTACGGTATTCAGATTCTTACCGGTACCAATGCGCTGAATGTCTCCATTATCCTGAGCTTCATGGCCCTGCCGACGATTGTCAGCGTCTCCGAAGATGCTCTTCAGGCTGTAGGACGTGATATCCGCGAAGGCAGTTACGCTCTTGGGGCAACCAGGGCAGAGACGATTATTAAAACAATTCTTCCTGCAGCCAGCAGCGGTATTCTTGCCGCCGTTATTCTCGGCATTATGCGTGCTCTTGGAGAAACTATGGTAGTATGGATGGCTTCGGGTAATTCATCGCATAGTCCCGAGCCATGGTTCAACTATCTCGAAGCCATCCGGACGTTGACGGCGACCATTGCCGGCGATATGGGCGAAGCCGATCAGGTAACCGGATCAGCCCGTTATCATGTTCTGTTTGCCATGGGGCTCCTTCTGTTGGTGATCAGCTTTATCAGCAACCTGGTCAGTGAAAGAATTGTTGTCCGCCAGCGGAAAATACTGTCCGGTCAGTGATTGCTGTTTTGAAGCTGCCTCAAATGGTTATGTAACTTTTTTGCCCTGTTGTTATGAATATCGGAACCAGAAAAATACTTGATCGATCGTTTACTGCTTTAGGCATTGGCTCTATTGTTGTTATGGCAATCGCTCTCTTGATTGTGCTCGTGCCGATTATAACCAACGGTATCGGCGCAGTATTTTTTACCGGCACGGTTGAACACCGTAAAATGCTGATCAATGAATTCAAGCGAGGCGATACCGATAAACTGGCCGAAGAGATTGCTTCATCCGACCGATATCGCTCAACAGTCTACAAGATGCTCACCGGATTCGAGGCAGAACTTGACAGGATGCCTCCCGAAAAAAAAGCGGAATACAAGGAGAAATACTCCCAGGTAAAACCAGCTTTACAAGCCTTGCTTGGCCCACTTCCAGGTGACCCTGAGCCAATGCTGACCCGATTTAAATATGGGCAGACTCGGTGGGAAAAAGCTGAAGAAAAGCTGCACGATTTTCTCTATGAATCAAAATGGGATAACTCTAATCCTAACGTCATGTCCAAGGAGTACTTTGTGAGCCGTGCTCTAGGCTTTGAAGGTACCACTCTGGCTCAGCTTTTCCCCTACGTCAAGGAGAACATTGATCACATGCTTCTACCCGAGTTTACCGTGTATTGGGGGTTTATTACCGACAGCTCTGTTGACTCGCATTTTTTCGGGGGGATCTGGCCTGAAATCCAAGGTACTTTTTTCCTTGCCGTCGGGGCCATGCTTTTTGCTTTTCCTCTCGGAGTCATTGCAGCTGTTTATTTTACCGAATATGCCAAACCGGGTTTTTTCAACAGCATGCTGCGCAGTGCCAATAGCACCCTCGCTGGAGTGCCAAGCATTGTTTTCGGTATGTTCGGTCTTGCTTTTTTTATCAATACGCTTAAGGTTTCTGAATCAAAAAGTGTTATCGCTGGTGCACTCACCCTGGCCATTATGATTCTACCGACTATTATTCGTGCTGCCGAAGAGGCAATTCTTGCTGTGCCGAAAACCTACCGGGAAGCATCGCTCAGCTTGGGTTCAACGAAATGGAATACCATTGCAACCGTTATTCTTCCAGCAGCGCTTCCCGGAATCCTGACCGGAGGGGTAATCAGTCTCGGCAGGGCTGCAGGTGAAACAGCTCCGATTATTTTCACTGCGGCAGTCAGTGTGGGTTCGGCCATTGGTCTCGCTGATGTTTTTTCTTCTCCGACACCGGCACTCAGTTGGAATATTTACAACCTAGCCAGCGAACATGAGGCGGCATCTCAAATTCGGCATGTACAGTATGGCATGGTTCTCGCTCTGGTAAGTATTGTACTGTTGCTGAATTTGTCAGCGATTGTATTGAGAGCCCGTATTTCAAAAAAATTAAAAGGTTAAGGATCAATGCTCATGACAGCTGATGCCCGGGAAATTTCGCAACGTGCGCCGGCACAGAAAGCAACACGGGATATGTATATCCCCCCTGCCCGAAAAAAAATATCAGGAGGCGGGACGGCTCATATTTCGGCCAAGGAGTTTTCCGTCTATTACGATGAATTTGAAGCGGTCAAAAAAGTCACTGCTGATATTCTCTCGAAGTATGTGACGGCCATTATCGGCCCAAGCGGCTGTGGCAAAAGCACCTTTCTGCGAGCCATCAATCGCATGAACGACCTTATACCAAGCTGCCACACCACCGGTGCATTGCTGTTTGACGGTAACGATATTTACGGCAAATTCACTGATGAGGTGCTGCTGCGTAAAAAAGTAGGCATGGTGTTTCAGAAACCGAATCCGTTTCCGAAATCCATTTTTGACAATATCGCCTACGGGCCCCGTTTGCATGGTGTGAATGACAAGAAAAAGCTGATGGAAATTGTTGAGCGCAGTCTCCGTAAAGCAGCGATCTGGGATGAGGTTTGTGATCGACTTGACAAAAATGCTCTTGGGTTGAGCGGTGGTCAGCAGCAGCGGTTATGTGTTGCCCGAACGCTTGCTGTTGAACCCGAGGTTCTGCTGCTCGATGAACCAACCTCGGCTCTTGATCCAAAAGCCACAGCGAAAATCGAGGATCTTATTCAGGAGCTGCGCGGCAGTTATACGATCATGATTGTTACGCACAACATGCAGCAGGCATCGAGAGTATCAGATTCTACAATGTTTTTTTATGAAGGTGTTCTGGTTGAGCACGCCTCGACGGCACAGCTTTTTACCAACCCGAAAGACCCGATCACTGAAGACTATATAACCGGAAGATTCAGCTAACGAAACCAGAGTACTCATATGTCAGAACGACCGGTCCATGAGCTTATAAAAGAACTCTCCCAGGTTCTTGTTCAACTTTCCGACAAGGTATTGCAGAATTTTTCTCACTCTCTGCATGCGGTGAAACATCAGGATGCAGAGAGTGCACGCCAGATCAGGAGGGTTGATGATGAAATTGATATTGCAGAAGTTGACCTTGAGGAGCGTTGTCTGGCTTTTCTAGCGCTGCAGCAACCGGTAGCAAAAGATTTGCGTACTATTGTTACTATCATTAAAATCAACGATGATCTTGAACGTATTGGCGACTTGGCGGTTCATATTATAGACCGTATGCCCGAAGTCAATCCCAGCATGCTTGATTCCTTTGATTTCGAGACTATGGGTATGCATGCAGGCGAGATGGTTAAAAAGTCCATTCGAGCATTTGTATCAAAAGACCGTGCTCTGGCTGATGAGGTCTGTGCGCTTGATGAAGAGATCGATGTGATGCACCGCCTGGTCTTTAAAAAGGTAACGATGCTGATGAAAAGCCAGGATGCCAACGTCGACGAACTTATAGCGGCCCTGAGCATATCGAGGTATATTGAACGTATGGCCGACCATGCCACCATGATTGCCCGTGAAGTCATTTACCTTGTGACCGGTGAAATTGTTCGCCATAAAGGAGATTTTTATGAAAACCTTCTCGAATCTCTCGATGAGTAATTTTGATAATATGGCTTGTAGAGAGGGTAATCAGGGTATTTTTCTTTTTTTCTTGCAATTAACCTTGCAGGTCTGCTAAATTAACGGCACTTTGAATCTTTTTTAACATAAGCATGGTGTTTGAACCCTATGGCTAACCTGTTAGGCAAACTTTTCGGAGACTCACCGAAAACAGCAGAAACCCCGCAAGCTTTTACAATCAAGATTGATCCAGCAAAGTTTGGTCTTTCCATAAAACCTCAGGGGACGGTTTATGTTCAGCTTGAATCACTCAAGCAGAAGCTTACCAAGCTTTCATCCAATGTTGAAAACAATTTGATGCTTAGTATTCGGGCTTCAACAAAAGGCAATATC
>JAPLFE010000050.1 GCA_026390855.1 Chlorobiales bacterium
ACGCAGCTCTTCTACTGTTCGAGCATTTGCCAATGTTTCCTTTGCCTTATCTAAAACGTCCTTACCACTGGCTGGTCGTGCCATATACCCACCTCCTTTTAGGGCGTATTATAGCACTTTTGTATTAGAAATGGAATAACATCTGCTTGAATTCTGTCAGTGCCGCAATGAAATCATCTGCTTTCGAAAAGGTATTGATACTCCCCTGGAAATCAAGATTGTCAGCAAGACAGGCGCGTGCGGTTACAAAATCACCATTCGTCCAAGCGTGGTGGTACTTCTCAATCAATTGCCGGGTATCCATTGCAATGTCTCCTTTTTAGCTGCAGGGTTGCCAAAAGTCAGTAAGACTACAAAAAAATTAAAAAGGCTTAAGCGATCTGAAATCCATTTGATTTTACCAGCATATAAAAACATGAACACAGAAGCCGGCTGAAAAAATCCGGACTTTAAAGATGTTTGTCTGCTCTGGTGAAATGAGACTTGAAATGTTGGGAGCCAAGAGCTCAATAAGCTTTTAAAAGGTCGATTTCACCTTCTTATTGAGCGAGTGGGGTTATGGACGAGGGATACTCTGGAGAGTAGAGGAGACAATCGTTATGCTGGGAATTGGCGGAGCATACGAAGGTCGTTTTCAAACAAGAGGCGGATGTCGTCGATTTTGTAACGCAAGAGGACGGTACGGTCTACACCCATTCCGAAGGCATAGCCTGACCATGTTTCAGGGTCGATTCCGCAATTACGCATGACATTGGGATGAACCATACCGCAGCCCATGATTTCGAGCCAGCCTGATTTTTTACAGACACGGCATCCCTTGCCACCGCAGAGGTAGCAGGTAACATCGACTTCAGCTGAGGGTTCGGTAAAAGGAAAAAAGCTTGGGCGAAAACGCAGTTTTACATCTGAGCCGAACATCTGTCGGGAAAATGAATAGATGGTGGCCTTAAGGTCGGCAAACGAAACATTTTTATCGATATAGAGGCCTTCAAGCTGGTGAAAAACGCAATAGCTGCGGGCGCTGATAGCTTCGTTTCGATAAACCTTTCCTGGGCAGATGACCCGTATGGGAGGTTTCTGGTCGAGCATGACCCTGACCTGTACCGGGGACGTATGTGTTCTGAGGAGTACATCCGAGTCAGCATTTCCATTGGTAATGAAAAATGTGTCCTGCATGTCGCGGGCTGGATGGTCGGGAGGAAAGTTGAGCATGTCGAAGTTGTAGTGATCGAGTTCCAGTTCCGGACCGGTTGCAATACCGAAGCCCATGTCGGAAAAGATCTTCTTCATTTCGCCAAGTACTTTCTGTACAGGGTGCTCACTGCCGGTAAAATAACGTCGGCCCGGCAGTGTCAGGTCAATCCCTTTGCCACTCTCACTGGTGGTTGCGGCAAGCTTTTCTTCCGCTTCGCTAAGCCGGGCATCAGCTGATTGCTTGAGCTCGTTGAGCAGTTGCCCGATTCGTGGTTTTTCGGCAGGTTCAACTGACTTGAGCTGGCCGAAAAGGGTTGCTATGAGCCCTTTTCGAACCGTATAGCGAAGGCGGAAGGTTTCAAGAGCTTCCGGAGTGTTAATCTCAAAATCAATGATTTCCTGCTGTAAACTACGAATGGTGTTTTCCATTGATACCGGTGTAATTCTTATTCGATAACGGCTTTGACAATCTGAGTGAACGCAGCAGGATCTTTTACAGCTATTTCAGCCAGAGCCTTGCGATCGATTTCCAAACTCTTTTTCAGCATTGCATTGACAAGCTTAGAGTAGGTGGTTCCGTTCAGACGTGCAGCTGCATTGATACGCATGATCCAGAGTGAGCGGAAAGTACGTTTTTTAACACGGCGATCACGGTAGGCGTACTGCTCTGCTTTATCGACTGCGTGCTTTACGACGGTCAGGATATTACCGCGAGATCCCCAGAATCCTTTGGCCTTCTTTAAAATCCTTTTTCTCCGCGCTTTTGAGGCTACGGCATTATTTGCTTTAGGCATCGTTGTGTAGAGTTAATGTTAAAAATTTATGCGAGGATCATCCGCTTGATCTGCTTTGCCTTTGTTCCGTCAAGCAGTGTTGCCTGATGAAGACGGCGTGAGCGTTTTCTGTTCTTTTTTTCCAGGTTGTGTGATCCGTTCATTCGTTCACGCTTGATTTTTCCGGAGGCAGTGGTTTTGAACCGTTTGCATGCTCCGCGGTGTGATTTCATTTTAGGCATGATCGTCCTTGATTGTTTTATATAAAAATGTTCAAATTTTCTTACTTACTCTGCCGGTTCAGCCTGCTCTGTTGGCTCTGTCGGTTTAGCCGGTTTAGTTGTTTCGCCCGATGGCGCAGCGCTTGTTCTTGATTTAATACGCTCATAGGCATCTATTTTTTTCTTGTCGGGCTCAAAATAGACGAAGAGCTTTTTGCCTTCGAATTTTGGATCGCCGTCTCGATTACTGACAATGCTGAGCCTTTCGGTCAGACGTTCGGCAAGCTCGAGGCCTTTATCCTTATAGATGATGGAGCGGCCCAAGAAGACAATTGTTGCACGTACCCGGTTCCCCTTGCGGAGAAATTCTTCAAGATGTGCACTCTTGAAGTCAAAGTCATGCTTGTCGGTATTCGGATGAAACCGCAACTCTTTGAGGGTGGTTGTTTTCTGCTTTTTCTTGAGATCTTTGTCCCTCTTGTCCATTTTATAAAGCAGCCTGCCGAGGTTGTCAAACTTGCAAACCGGCGGTTCTGCGTTCGGCTGTACTTCGATAAGGTCTTGATTCCGCTCTTCGGCTACACGCTTTGCATCAATGGTTTTCATCACCTCCTGTGTTCCGTCCGGAAAAATAATGCGTACTTCCGGAACACGGATCTGTTCATTGACCCGATAGGTAAGTTTGGGCTTTTGAGTCGTAACCTTCTGTTTCTTCATGCGTTCAGGTTTTTTTTAGATAATCAGCTTCTTCCGGTAATCTCTTTCAGGAGCTTTTCGATCAGTCCGGTTACGCTAAAGCGCCCTTCATCGCCGATGCGATGGCGGCGCAGCGAAACTTCGCCGCTTTCCTGCTCTTTCTGCCCTATAACGATCATACAGGGGACCTTGCCTATTTCGGCATCGCGTATTTTTTTACCGATTTTTTCACTTCTGGTGTCAAGCTCAGCACGTATTCCTGCTGCCTGCAGTGCCAGGTGAACGGTTTTAGCATAGTCGTGGACATCTTCGGCGATCGGTAGTACAACAGCCTGAACAGGTGCAAGCCATAGTGGGAAATTACCCGCAGTATGTTCAATGAGAACTCCGATAAAACGTTCCATTGAGCCGAAGGGTGCGCGGTGAATGACAATGGGGCGATGTTTTTGTCCGTCGCTTCCGATATAGGTGAGATCAAACCGCTCAGGCATGACATAGTCAACCTGTACGGTTCCGAGCTGCCATTTACGCCCTAGAGCGTCACGCACGATAAAGTCAATTTTCGGGCCGTAGAAGCTTGCTTCGCCAATGCCGATAAAATATTCGATACCCATACGGTCGGCGGCCTCTTTGACGTCTTTTTCAGCCTGTTCCCATACCTCTTCTGTTCCGCCGTACTTGGCTTTATTCGCCGGATCGTGCATGGAGAGACGGGTGTGAACATCTGAAAATCCAAGTGTTTTAAACACATACTGTGTCAGATCGATAGCGTTGCAGATTTCGTCGACAAGCTGGTCGGGACGGCAGTAAATGTGGGAGTCATCCTGTGTGAACCCACGGGCGCGTACAAGACCGTTAAGTTCTCCAGACTGCTCGTGCCGGTAGACTGTTCCAAACTCAGTCAGACGGATCGGCAGATCGCGGTAACTGCGCATTTTTGAGCTGTAGATGAGGTGATGGTGCGGGCAGTTCATCGGTTTAAGAAGGTACTGCTCCTGCTTGCCGTCTTCATCGTGATAGGTCAGCGGCGGAAACTGTGAATCGCTGTAATACGGATAGTGTCCTGAACGCTTATAGAGTTCAATATTGCCGATATGCGGAGTATAAACAGGAAGGTAGCCGCGTTTGCGCTGCTCTTCTTTTAAAAAGGATTCGAGTTCATTGCGGATAATGGCGCCATTTGGCAGCCAGATTGGAAGACCGCTTCCAACCTCCGGCGAGAGCATAAAGAGCTCCAGTTCAGCACCGAGTTTACGATGGTCTCTTCGTTTTGCCTCTTCAAGGCGTGCGACATATTCTTTCAGCAGCTTTTCCGATGGGAAGGTGATGCCGTAAATGCGCTGCATGTTTTCCCTTGACGAATCGCCACGCCAGTAGGACGAGGAGATATTGGTCAGGAGAACTGCCTTGAGTTTTGACGTTGATGGCAGGTGTGGGCCGATGCAAAGGTCGGTAAAGCCATCTTGATGATAGAGAGAAACTGTATCGACATTTTTCAGGGTATCTTCAAGAATTTCAACTTTATAGGGGTCGTTTCTTGTGTTCTTGAAAAAGTCGATGGCAGCGGTACGGGTCATTTCTTCCCGTTGAATTTGTAGATCACGCTTGCTGATTTCAAGCATTTTTGCTTCGATGGAGCGTAAATCCTCTTCCCGAAAGCGGTGGGGGGACGCAACATCGTAATAGAATCCCTGTTCTATTGAAGGGCCAGCGCCGAATTTGCTGCCGGGAAAAAGTTCTTCAATGGCCTGGGCCATGATGTGGCTAGAGCTGTGCCAGAAAATATCTTTGCCGTCAGTTGAATCAAAAGTAATGATTTCAATTGCTGCGTCAACGGTGACTGGTGCATTGAGATCAACTGCTGTTCCGTTAATTTTCAGTGCCAGTGCATCCTGGGCAAGTTTGCGCCCAATAGAGAGTGCGATATCCAGACCGGTTGTACCTGAAGGGAATGATTTAACTTTCCCGTCCGGCAGGGTAAGGGCTATCGAAGCCAGTTGTTCCTGATTTTCAGACATTCTGTTTCTTGTCGTTTCGCTCCATGCTTAGTGCGTTGCAATTGCAACTCCTTTGCAGGAAAAATCTCTACAGCCTCTTTACGTTAGTAATTCCGGATCGGGAGGGCTGAAGCAAATAATAACTGCTATCCCCGGTTCTGGAAAGTGGACTTGGACTATACGCAAAAAATTAAAATATTCCAAATCAGCTTACCAATTTCAGGATTTCCGGGGTGACATTATTCTTGCCCTGTTTCAAGACAAACTGTTCGGCTTTTCTTTTTAGTTCCCTGCCAAATGAGATCTGGCTTATGAAGGGTGCTTTTTTAACGATTTCGTTCAAGAGGGCATTGGCTTCATTGCTCCATGTAACTTTTCCGGCACTGTCTTCGCCGGCAGGACCGCGACGGTTGAGTGGCAGAAAGTTGAAAAGCATGTCGTAGAGAGCGTTGACGATTTCCTGAAGAAGATAGACGGCTCCACTATGACCCATGAAGGGCGTGCCGAGTGCTCTACGGACGATAGGGCCGGGAAACCCTGCTGGAATAAATCGTGTTTTGGCATCAAGTTCAGCGAGATAGATTTTATCGACTATCCTGCCAAAGAGGAACTGTGGTTGTTTTTGCTGTATCTCGTTGCGGATCAGGGTGTTGTCGGTTTCTGCCGAGTCGTGGCTGAAGAGGCAAAGCATACCCATTTCGCCAGCGAGAAAGGTATTTAAGCCGAGGGCATAGGTTTTTGCTGCGGTTACTCCGAATCGTATTGTTGGAAACCATTCAGCCTGGGGCCCACGCCAGAGATCCCAGATTGGTTTGAGTGTGGTGCGTTTTTCTTTTTCCAGAAATGCTTTAGCCTCTTCATCTTTCTGTAACAGGCGTCCCAGTTCCAGAATAAAATTCTGTGTTTCACCAATGCCGAAGGGAGCTTGCAGCGTTGGTCTTTTGAGCAATTCGGCCAGTGGTTGACCGAATTCATGGTACATGAGCACCATGACATCGGAGTTTTTAAGGTCGGCGATATCATGAAGGGAGCTTTCAAAGGGATAAACGTGACGGAGGTTGCCTCCAACACCTTCAATCAAGCGCTTGAGCTCGGCCAGGTCTGAAGGACTGTTGAAGCAACCGTACGTTGGTCCGATAATACTGACGGTGCCGGGTTCTATGGTGGCTGGCTTTTTATCATCGAATTGTTCATGGAGCCATTGCAGTGAGCGGTTTCGCCCTTGCCATTCATTTTCACCGAGTGAGTTTGATGAGAAAAAACGAACATCGGGGTATTTCATTTTCAGCATTCGTTCATGGTCGCTGCCGATCATTTCACTTTCGGCACTCGATACCAGAATCAGCTGCCGTCCTGGGGCCTGCAGCTTGTCAATGGTTTCTCTGACGATTTCAGAACTGCCTGATGAGGCTATCTCCTTTTCAGTAAGGCTTGTGGGTGTGAGGTTTTCAAGGTAGGGGACAGCATCGGTATAATCTATGACGGCTACACCGACAAGATTGTAGCAGCCGACTGGTGCATCAGCAATGACATGGACATCCTTTAATGAGCAAAAGGTATTGACTGCCGCCCAGTAGGCGCTTGCGGTTGATTCGTCCCGAACGGTTTTTCCCATAGTTTATAAAGCAGGTAAGCGGTTGTTGATCAAGGTGTTTTTTTTATGTCAGCGGGCGTTCCCTTGTAGAGAGACGGGAAGTATTCCGCGGGGTTTAAGTTTGCCTTTCAGCACTTTTACGGCATACTCTTCACTTGCTTCTTTTGATGAATAGGTGCAGATATAGGTGGTTATTTCTGGAAAATAGTTGATGAGGTAAGGGGTTCCGAGCGAAATAAAGATCAGCGGTTTTTCTTTTGGCATCATTTTGGCTAAGGTGTGGACGAACTCCTGCTGCTTTTCGGTAAGCTTCAGTGTTCCTGAGCCTGAAAGAGCCTGGACATAAGAGGAGACAATAACTGCTGGTGCTTTCATGGCCATGCTGAGAGTATTTGCATATCGAAGAGAGTCGGTGCCTGGATCAATCCTGATATGGTCGGCGGTATAAAAGTTGTCGATTTGTTTGCTATATCCTTTGCCGACTTCGCTATCGGTTTTATCCTGCAGAATAATATTGAGAAGGTTGCCTGAGGATACTTTTTTTAAGGGCATGAAGTGGTTTTCATCTTTCACTAAAGTAATTGATGCCTCAGTAATTTTTTTAGCAAGATCGCGGTGGGATTCAGGGCTTGCATCCTCCTTGATACGGTTGAGGTCGACCAGCTTATGATGGTCAATGTCGAGCCATCGTTTAGCCAGAAGTATTCTGCGTACCGAGGCATTAATCTGTTCTATCGGGATAACTCCTTTTTCAACGGCTTGGACGATAGAGCTGTGGGCGAGTTCTGGATCGGGGGAAAAGAGCAGAAGGTCGTTGCCTGCCTGAACGGCTTTAATGGAAATTTCTGGAACATTCTGGCCGTTGTAGAGTGCTTTCATGTTCAATGCGTCGGTTATGATAAGACCTTGAAAACCAAGTTCTTTACGAAGCAGATCAGTGACGATCAATTTTGAAATTGAGGCTGGTTCCATTGTGCCGGTAACTTTTGGTACGGCAAGGTGGCCGATCATAACGCTGATGACTCCTTGCTCTATGGCTGCCTTGAAGGGTTTCAGTTCATAATTGTCTAATTGTTGACGGTCAGCCTTGAGCACAGGGAGTGATATATGGCTGTCGACGCTTACGTCGCCATGTCCGGGGAAGTGCTTTGCTGTGGCGATTATACCGTTTGACTGGAGTCCTTCGATAACTGCATGGGATAATTCAATGGTTAAGGGGAGATTATCGCCGAAGGAACGAGTGTTGATGATGGGGTTTAACGGGTTGATGTTCAGGTCGAGGGTTGGTCCGTAGTTCTGCTGAAGTCCTACGGCTTTTGCCTCTTTTGCAATGGCTTGTGACATCGCAGCGGCCATTTTAGAATCTTTTGTTGCTGCCAAGGCCATGTTTGGCGGGAATTCGGTAGCTCCGTTCAATCTCATGGCCAATCCCCTTTCCATGTCGGCGCTCATCAGGAGTGGACGTGGTGCAAGAGACTGAAAATGGTTTGCCAGCATGGCGGCGTTGAAGACATCGCCCTTGAGAAACATGATTCCACCGACATTACCTTCTTTTACCAGTCGGTCGAGTAGCTTGTAGGCGGTGTCATCAGAGCTGTTGTAGTGTCCATCGGATTCTGCAATGAGCATTTGCCCGACCTTTTCCGAAAGGGTCAGGTTTTTAAGTGTTTCTTCAATACTGGGGTCAGTAACGTTGAAAATTCGCTGGGCAGTCCATGTTTCTGTATTTGGTTTTGAGGGAGTTCGGCCGATTAACGCTGCTGGAAGGAGGAGCAGAAGGCTGAAAATTCCTGGGAAAATGAGTGAGTAGCGTTTTTTCATTCGGCTTTGATTGTTGCCTCTATTCCTGTGACCGTTGAAGAGCATGCGGTGTTCTGTGATGAAAAGTAAAAAAATTCCTGACATTCCTGTGTTATTGTCTTTGGGTAGCCATGTAAAGAGAATCTCTGCGGTTGTGTGATCGGGCAGGGGTGGTAGAATGCTGCAGTTGTACTCTCCGGAAATAATTGTTTGCAGGTGGAATGTTTTCAGCTCATGTAAAGATAAGGTTTCCATTCGTCGGAGACCTTTGCCGTTAATTGCTGCATGAACATCAGGTTGTTAGGCCTGATGGGTTGTTTTAATGGGTGCATACCTGCTTCGCGGGGAGTTCTGTTGCCTTTTTTCGAATTGCAGGGTGGGCAGGCGGTTATAAGGTTTTCCCATGAATACTCACCACCTCTGGAGCGTGGCATGATGTGATCAATGGTTAAGGGTAGTTCGGTTTTACCGCAATACTGGCACTGGAAACTATCGCGAAGGAGAATGTTTTTCCGGTTCAGTATGATTCTTTTATAGGGTACTCGGACAAAAAAGGTCAGTCGTACAATACTTGGCAGGGGATAGCTTTGGGAAACCGTGCAGATGACCCGTCCTGGGTGGTGGGCGACCGGCACGGCTTTGCCTCCAAAGAGTAAAAGAACGGCTTTTTGAGCGTTACAAATACTTAAGGGTTCATAGCTGCTGTTGAGTACAAGAACTTTCGTGCGATGTAAGAGCATATCCTGGAGTTTTTATAGAGTATAACAACATGGATTTGTACTGCACAATAAGTCAGGTAAAGGTTCAGTTAATTATTTTCACTGGCTCTTACAGAGAGCAGCAGATGTTCAGTTGCCTTGAAGCAAGTGCTTCGTCGAGTCGTTTGACCGGTGTTGTTACCGGGGCTGAGAGTACCAGCGCCGGGTTTGTTTCGACCTCATCGGCAATACTGAGCAGGGCTTCAGCAAAAGTATCGAGCGTCTCTTTTGATTCGGTTTCTGTTGGCTCTATCATTATTGCTTCGCTGACAATGAGCGGGAAATAAATGGTCGGGGCGTGAAAGCCATAGTCAAGCAGCCTTTTTGCAATATCGAGCGTTCTGACACCGTGTGCTTTTTTCTGGCGGTCGCCCGAAAGGCAGAACTCGTGAAGGACTGGTTTAGGATATGGCAGATCATAGCGTTCGAGAAGACGGCTCAACAGGTAGTTTGCATTAATAATGGCATTTTCAGATACCCGGCGTAACCCATCGGGGCCAAGCATTCGGATATAGGTATATGCCCTGACGAGAACAGCAAAGTTTCCATAGAAATTCATCATCCTTCCGATACTGTCGGGACGGTTGTAGCTGAGTGAATAGGTTGTTCCCTCAGAGGTCTCATTTTTTTCAATGATCGGTACGGGTAGAAAGGGGAGGAGCTTTTCGCTGACGCCGACCGGGCCGCTGCCTGGACCGCCGCCGCCGTGCGGAGCTGCAAACGTTTTGTGCAGGTTGTAATGAACTACATCGAAGCCCATATCGCCAGGGCGGGTAATGCCGAGAAGCGCATTCATATTGGCGCCGTCCATATAGAGAAGGCTGCCGTTGTCGTGCACCATTTTTGCGATTTGCTGTATGTCTTTTTCAAAGAGGCCTATGGTATTCGGGTTGGTGAGCATCAGTGCGGCAACATCGCTGTCGAGCTTTAGACGGAGGTCGTCGAGATCAGTACGTCCTTCGCTATTGCCAGCAACGGAAATGATCTGGTATCCTGCAAGAGCGGCTGAGGCGGGGTTAGTGCCATGTGCTGAGTCGACAACGAGGAGCTTTTTACGTTTTGCGCCTTGGGATTCATGGTACTTTTTTATGAGAAGTATACCGGTAAGTTCTCCGTGGGCACCTGCGGCTGGTTGCAGGGTTACGGCGGCCATTCCTGCAATTTCGCGAAGCATTTCAGCAAGTTCGTACATCAACTCTAGTGCGCCCTGGGTTGTTTTTGAGGGTTGAAGGGGATGAAGTGCGCTGAATCCGGGAAGGTCGGAGGTATAGTCATTTATTTTGGGGTTGTACTTCATGGTACAACTCCCAAGAGGGTACATGTTTTTGTCTACATGATAGTTCATGGTGGAAAGACGCACAAAATGACGGACGACTTCGCTTTCGGAAACCTCTGGAAGTGGTGCTGGTTTTGTGCGAAGAAACTTTGAAGGCAGAATGGCTTCTAATGGAAGGTCCGGCAGATCATGACCGGAGAGACTGTAGCCTTTGCGTCCGCTGCGGGATAAATCAAAAATCAGTTTTTCTCTCATTGTGGTACTGCTTCAGGAGTGGGCTTTCGCGTTATAATAAACATGTATTTCAATATAGAGGAAGGCTGAGACAAGCTCAAAACAATCAGAAAAAAAAGAAGAGGAGGAGCAGTTATTTCAGTTCCAATTATTTTCCTCTGTTGCGAGGCGTTCCATGGCTTCTTTTGCTGCAAGTTGTTCTGCATCCTTTTTTCTCTGGGCGGTACCTTGGCCAAGTAACTGATCGGTGCAGGTTACTCCGATTGTAAAGCTTTTTTCATGTTCAGCACCGACTTCTTCGATAACGGAGTAGACGGGCGGAGGGAGATGGTGTGATTGGGTGTATTCGATCAGGCGGCTTTTGTAGTTCTGTTCGGAAGCCACAATGGTATTGAAGTTTACGTGTTCAATAATATGGTGGCTGATAAAGTTGGAAGCTTGCTCGATGCCTTTGTCGAGATAAATAGCTCCGATCAGGGACTCGAAAGCGTCGGCAAGGGCTGATTCGCTGGTTCTGATTTTATGTTCATCAGCTGACTCGCCAATAAGAAGATGTTCTCCAAGAGCAATGCTTTGAGCAAATCCGGCAAGGGATTTCCGATTGACTATTTTTGCCCGGTTGCTTGACAGCTCGCCTTCGGCACTTTCAGGAAATCGGTTGAAGAGGTATTCGGATATCAGCAGGTCGAGTACGGAGTCGCCTAGAAATTCAAGGCGCTGGTTTGATTCTATGATGGATGGTGTGGCTGGGTCGTGCACGACTGAGCGGTGAGTCAGGGCGGTAAGGTATATTGGCAGGTTTATGCCGGGTGCGCCAACAAGCCTTTGCAGGTAGTGTATGGTTTTTTCGGAAAGGCCGGCAGTAATCAAGGGGTGATTAGCCTCGATTTTGTATGAGATAGCGGTTTCCTCTGTTCGGGGAAATGCAAAGGATGTAAGTTTTTGCCAGAATTGCTCCATTGGCAGGAAAGGTTTTATCAGAGCGATGAACCGTTCCTGAATATCAGTGAGGCGTTATGCCCACCAAACCCGAAACCATTATTAAGAACGTACTCTAAAGAGCGCTTTTTCGGTGTGTTTGGCGTTACATCGATATCAATCTGCGGGTCAAGATTATCGCAGTTGATTGTTGGAGGAACAGTCTGGTTTTTCATTGCAAGCAGGCAGGCTATTGATTCAACAACTCCTGCAGCTCCAAGAAGGTGCCCTGTCATTGACTTGGTTGAACTGATACTTAGTTTGTATGCGTGTTCACCAAAGACGGTTTTGATGGCAGTAATTTCTGCAATATCACCGAGAGGTGTGGATGTTCCGTGGGTATTGATATAATCGATTTTCTCAGGAGTAAGTCCTGCAAGGGCGAGTGCATTTTTCATAGCATTGACGGCTCCAATGCCTTCGGGGTGTGGCGCGGTCAAGTGATAGGCATCGGCAGTTGCTCCGACTCCGACAATTTCGCCGTAAATTTTTGCACCACGTGCTTTTGCTGAATCAAGTGATTCAAGGATCAATGATCCGCCGCCTTCACCCATGACAAAGCCGTCACGGTCGCGGTCGTATGGGCGTGATGCCTGTTGTGGTCGGTCATTGGCTGTAGAGAGTGCTTTGGCGGCATTGAAGCCTCCGACACTCAACTGCGTGATAGGTGCTTCTGATCCACCGCAAACCATGTAGTCGGCCATGCCTGTCTGAATGAGCATATAGGAGTCAATAATTGCATGCAGCGATGTTGCACAGGCAGAGGCTGTTGCATAGTTTGGTCCCATAAGGCCGTGCTTGATTGAAATCTGGCCTGCGGCAATGTCGGGGATGAGCATGGGAATAAAGAATGGGCTGATCCGTCTTGGCCCACGTTCAAGATAGTTCCTGAACTGTTTGTCGTAGGTGGTCATGCCTCCAATTCCAGAACCATGCACGACACCGATTCTGAGGGGGTCGATTTCCTGTAGATTGAGTCCCGAATCTGCCAGCGCCTGAGTTGCAGCGCTAACAGCGTATTGACAGTAGGGATCCATGCGGTCTGCGGATTTCCTGTCGATATAGGGTTCGGTCGAAAATCCTTTTAGTTCGCAGGCAAAAGTTGTAGCAAAATCAGTTGTATCAAAATAGGTGATAGGAGCTGCACCACTCTTTCCTTGATACAGTGCATCCCAGAACTCATCTTTGTTAAGACCTATTGGGGATAATACCCCTATTCCGGTAACGACTATGCGCTTGCGCTCCTGACCCATCTGTTTTGATTTAAACGTTTGCCTGCTTCTAAAGTGGAGATGATGATTACTTTTTAACGATATAATCGATAGCCTGCTGAACTGTGCCAATTTTCTCGGCATCTTCATCAGGAATCTGAACACCGAACTCGTTTTCAAGTTCCATGATCAGCTCAACGGTATCAAGTGAGTCTGCACCGAGGTCATCGGAAAATTTTGATTCCGGTTTGATCTGATCTTTGTTAACGCCCATTTTGCTGACGATAATATCGTATACCTTATCTTTGATTTCTGCTTCAGTCATTGTTTGTTCTCCAGATTAATAGTTGGTTACGGATAAAAAAAATTGAAAAAGTTTGACAATATACAAAGAAAATGGCCTTGCCCAAATCACATGACCATGCCGCCACTGATGTTGATGACAACACCGGTAATATAGGCGGACTGGTCGCCAGCAAGGAATGATACGACGTTTGCTACGTCTTCGGGTTGGCCAAAACGTGCGAGTGGAATAACATCGAGCATCTTGCCTTTTACTTCGTCAGAGAGTGCGTCGGTCATTTTGGATGCAATGAATCCTGGTGCTACGGCATTTACTCTAATGTTGCGGGATGCAAGCTCTTTGGCGATCGATTTGGTAAAGGCGATGACTCCGCCTTTTGATGCTGCATAGTTGGCTTGCCCTGCGTTTCCCATGATGCCGATAACGGAGGCGATATTAACGATAGAGCCTGAGCGTTGTTTCATCATGGTGCGACTGACGGCTTTTGTACAGGCAAAGGTTCCTTTGAGGTTGACTGTAAGCACTGCATCCCAGTCTTCTTCGCTCATTCTCATAAGAAGGCCGTCGCGAGTGATGCCGGCATTGTTGATGAGGATATCAATTCTTCCGGTTTCTGCTGCAATGTCATTGAAGACATTTTGTACAGCTGCGGTATTGGTGACGTCGAGCTCAAAGCAGTAGACTTTTCTTCCGAGCTTTTTTACTCCTTCTGCGGTTTCTGTAAGCCATTCAGCTTTGATGTCGCAAAGGACAATATCGGCGCCTTTTGAGGCTAGATTAAATGCGATGGCCTGTCCTATTCCTCTGGCCGCTCCTGTTACAACAGCAATTTTTCCTTCAAACATAGTTTCTGTCGGTTGATGTTAATGACCTCTTAGTACAACTCTCAAACAAGTGGTTGAATATCCGCAGCGGTGTCAAAACCTTTGGTAGTGACTGTTTTATTGATCCGTTTAATCAGGCCTTGCAAAACTTTTTGAGGTCCGATTTCAATAAATTCAGTAATCCCGTTCTGGGCCATCACCTCTATGGACTGTGACCATAATACTGAACTGGTTAACTGGAGAATCAGATTTTTTCTTATTTCGGCGGCGCTCGTTACTGGTTGGGCAATGGCGTTCATGCAAACCGGTATTTGAGCTGGCTGTATATCAATTTGTTCGAGCGCTGCTGCAAGCTCCTGTTCAGCTGGCTTCATCAGTGGAGAGTGAAATGCTCCTGAAACAACTAACTCTTTTGCCATTCGAGCTCCTTTGGACGGGGCAAGTTCTATGGCTTTTTTTATGGCGGCGATGTCACCGGAGAGCACAACTTGCCCTGGAGAATTGAAATTGGCGGCTTGAATGATGCCATCTTTCCCTGCTTCGGTAAGCAGATCTTCCAGAGAGGTGTCGGGCATTCCGATAATTGCAGCCATGCTTCCTGGGTTTTGCTTGCCGGCATTCTGCATCAGTTCGCCTCGCTTTGCCACAATACGTACTGCATCATCAAATCCGATTGAACCGGCAAAGCAGAGTGCTGTGTATTCACCAAGGCTGTGGCCGGCAGTCATAGTAATATCCTTACTTCCGAGAAGCGTTGCTACAGCGATACTGTGCAGAAATACAGCTGGTTGGGTATACTTTGTCTGACGCAGTTCCTCTTCATTGCCTGAAAACATGATATCGGTTATTGAGTAACCAAGGATTTCGTTTGCTCTTTCCATCATGGTGCGGGCAGCAGGGAAATTTTCAAAAATATCCTTGCACATTCCGCAATACTGGGAGCCTTGTCCTGGAAATACAAATGCTTTCATGAATGTGATCGTTTTGATAAGGGGTGAAACGGATATTATTGCCATTTAATATAGATGCCGCCCCAAGTGTATCCTGCACCGAAACTGACGAGTACAAGGTTGGATCCAGTGTGCAGTTTTTGCTGTTCGTCAAGTTCGGCAAGGCAGATCGGTATGGTTCCTGCCGTCGTGTTTCCATAGCGAGCGACGTTTGAGACGACCTTTGCCTCGTCAATACCCATTCGTTCTGCTGTGGCGTTGATGATCCGTTGATTGGCCTGGTGCGGGACAAGGTAGTCTACATCTTCAGCCGTGAGGTTGTTGCGGCTCATGATTTCAGCTGCAACTTCTGCCATAGAGATAACCGCTGACTTGAAAACCTGGCGGCCGTCTTGATAGATGTAATGCATTCGTTTATCGACTGTTTCATGGGATGCCGGATTAAGACTTCCGCCGCCAGTCATAAGAAGATGATGTTTGCCGTTTTCTCCGTCGGAATACATTCGACTATCAAGAATGCCATAGCTTTCATCCTTTGCAGGTTCAAGTATGACTCCGCCGGCACCGTCGCCGAAAAGAATAGCGGTGGAGCGATCGGTATAGTCAATTACCGATGACATCTTGTCGGCTCCAATGACCATGATTTTTTTATGGACACCGCATTCAATAAAGCGGGAAGCGGTGTTCAGTGCGAAGATAAAACCGGAACAGGCCGCATTTAGGTCGAATGCCCATGCTTTACTTGCGCCAATAATGCTCTGCACAAGACATGCTGTGGATGGAAAGAGCATGTCCGGGGTCATGGTGGCAATAATGATTAAATCAATCTCATCAGCCCCGATCTGCCTTTTTTCAAGAAGCTGTCGAGCAACTTCCCCACACATATATGATGTTGCTTTGTCTTTATCCTTGAGTATCCTGCGTTCGCTGATGCCTGTTCTTGTTCGAATCCACTCATCGTTGGTTTCAAACAGGAGTTCGAGGTCGTGATTACTTAGAATACTCTCAGGTAAATATTTGGCTGTAGTCGTAATTGCAGCTTTCATGCGTTGTTGGCCGTTATTTCATGCAGGATAAGAAAAAAAACACCGCAGCTTCATGCTGATGATTCAGTTGCAGTGGGGTGCGGATAACAAAGTATTATTTTTCGGAAAGAATATCCGCGATATGTTCGTTGACTCGTTTCTCTATCATATGTTCAGCCATATAGATCATGTTTTTGATCGCTCTTGAAGTAGATCGGCCATGGCCGACAATGGAAATACCGTCAACTCCAAGAAAGGGTACTCCTCCGAATTTTTCAACATCAAATGGTTCGAACATCCCTTTGAACATATCGGTTGTCAGCTTTGCGACAGATTGATCCATCTGACCTGAGGCAAGAAGTTTATTGAGTGACTCTTTGAATAGGGTTCCAAGAAACTCGGGGATACTTTCGCCGAATTTCAGGATAGTGTTGCCTACAAGGCCGTCACAAACTACGATGCTTGCGCGCCCTTTAAGAATGTCGTGCCCTTCAATGTTTCCGATAAAGGAGATTTTTCCCTTGCTGTCGGCCTCTTTAAGAAGTTTGAATGTTTGCTTGAGCATTTCAGACCCTTTGCCTTCTTCTTCTCCAATATTGAGCAGTCCAGTCAGTGGATTTTCTATTCCGGCGCCATAGCGTTGATAGATGGTCAGCATTTCTGCAAACTGGACAAGATTATCTGGTTTGCAGTCAACGTTTGCTCCTACATCGACAATATTGGTTAATCCGTCCCCTAAACGCGGGAAATATGCATATATGGTAGGGCGGAGTACACCTGGAATTCGACCGAGGACAAAGAGTGAGGCAGCCATCTGTGCGCCGGTGTTGCCTGCGCTGACGAAGGCTTGTGCCTGTTTTTTTTTGCAAAGCTGCAAACCCTTGACAAGCGATGATTCCTGTTTTGTTTTGACAGCTGTGGCTGGAATGTCTTCCATAGTCACAACTTCAGGTGCGTGCAGAAATCTCAGGTTAAGCGCACTGATATCATGCGCAGCAAGCAGGGGTTCAACTTTTTCCGATTGGCCGATAAGCACGATTTCAAACCTGTTATTGCTTTCCTGCAAAGCTTGAATCGTTCCCTCTATCACACAGGCTGGAGCATTATCTCCGCCCATGGCGTCAACAACAATGGTCAACATGATGGGGTTTTTGTCTTGTTAGGGTTATCAGCTCTTTGCTAATTTATTGACCACACATCTTCCCCGGTAGTGACCGCAATGGCGGCAGGCACGGTGTGGAAGGGTTGGCTCGCCGCAGTTAGCACAGAGGACCGTGGTCGCTGGCTTGGTACGGGCATTGAATTGGGCGCGTCTTTTATCCCTTCTGGATTTAGACATTTTGGCTTTAGGATTGGCCATAGCGGTACTCTTTATTTATAAGTCAGTTAACGATACTTGTTTTTCAGTTTTTCAAGAGACTCCTGCCAGGAACTTGTGTTTTCAGGCAGTGACTCTTCATTTGTTTCAACGCTTCCGTAAAGTTTGCAATCAGGATTATTAATACAGGTTACCTTCATTGGTAACGAGAGCAGTAAAACTTCGCAAACATCTTCAGTAATGTCAATGAATTCGGTATTGCTTTCGAGAGAACGGTACTCTTCATTCCCGCTTTGATCCTCTTCAAAATGTTGACCGAAAACATAATAGATCTTGAGCGATCCGGTAAGTGTTTTTGAAATCGGCGCAAGACATCTATCGCAGGTGAAATCAGCTATGGCTGTTGTGTTGAGGGTGACAATAATTTCGCCCTCACTTTTTTCAGCAATAACATTGACTTGTATCGCCTTTGTAAAACCGGCTTCAGCTAGTTTTCGTCCAACGAAATCAGAAGCTTTACAGGTGAATACAAATTCATGCATTTCCTGTATAAGATCCGATATACGGATCTGTATCAGCGACTTTTCTTTCTGCATATACCCTCTTTTCAGTAAAAGAACACCAATGTACAAAAATTATTATGGAAAATGAAAAGGCTTATCGGTACAACTTTTAGTAAAAATCATACAAAAAAAACCGGAGATGGTTTGTATTTCAAAAAAACCGGATTATATTATTTGCCCAATAGCAACAATCATTGCTGTTGCACATTCCGCGATAGCTCAATGGTAGAGCATGCGACTGTTAATCGCAGGGTTGTAGGTTCGAGTCCTACTCGCGGAGCGGATTAAAAGAGGGAGCGTTTCAAAAAGAAATGCTCCCTCTTTTTTTTTGTTCCATCCATCCTTTGCTTCATGGACACGCTTTTGGCTTTCCCCCGTATAAACTACATATTTGAAAGCTTGCATGATGATAATTCTGCTACGTTTTATGCTAGCTATCATGCCTAAATGAAAGCGGTTATCTTACATGTTCAGTGATTATTGATCTGATCCAAGAGTATCATATTTGTTGGTGAATTAATATTTTTCATGTTCTTTTGCTTATGTTTGGTAAGGTAAAATAGCGTATATGCCTTATTTTTTTATGAGAAGGCGTTTCGGAGCGTTCATATTTTTAACCAAGGTTTGATGCATAAGTGATTGGCGCATTACAATCCTTGTAACTTTCTTTCTGATATATAATGGCTGTTAATAACGCATATCGGCGGTTAAAAACGTTTTTTATTGGAGGCGCTCGGGATTTTACGGATCGTAATATTTTTCATCAGCTGGCCCTTTCGGCCTTTCTTGCATGGGTCGGGCTTGGGTCGGATGGGCTTTCTTCTTCCTGTTATGGTCCGGCGGAAGCGTTTAAAGCACTGCAGGGTCATCCTACCCTTGGTATTTTTGTCGCTATCGGTACGGGAATCACCATTCTTATTATTGCCTCAAGTTATTCGCATATTATTGAACTTTTCCCACATGGGGGTGGAGGATACCTGGTTGCGAGTAAACTGCTTTCCCCTGAGATGGGCGTCATATCAGGCAGTGCACTTCTTATTGACTATATCCTTACTATTACCATATCGATTGCCAGCGGGGCTGACGCGATTTTCAGCTTTTTGCCCATAGGCTTTATTGGTTATAAACTCTGGTTTGCGGTTTTCGGCGTTCTGGTTCTGCTGTTGCTTAACCTTCGAGGAATTAAGGAAGCGGTCATGCCTCTGGTCCCTGTTTTCCTTCTGTTTGTCTTAACCCACGCAGTTGTGATTGTCTATGCAGTGATATCTCATATGGGCAACTTTGGTGTGGTTTATCATGAAACCGGGCGAGAGCTTACTCATTCATTCCATACCCTGGGGTTGTTCGGGGTACTCTTTCTTGTTTTAAAAGCTTATAGTCTTGGTGCGGGTACGTTTACTGGAATTGAGGCGGTCAGTAACGGTTTACCTGTTTTGCGGGATCCGAAAGTTGCTACTGCTAAAAAAACCATGCAGTATATGGCGATCTCTCTTTCTGTGACCGTCATGGGGCTTATGCTGGCGTACATCCTTTTTGATGTTCGTGATACTCCTGGCAAAACGATGAACGCTATTTTATTTGAGAGTTTGACGGCTTCCTGGGGCGGGTTTTACGGCGTCGGCTTTGTCTGGGTTACCTTGTTTTCTGAAGCTGTTCTTCTTTTTATTGCTGCACAGACAGGCTTTCTTGATGGGCCGAGGGTTCTTGCCAATATGGCGCTCGACAAATGGCTGCCAGCTCGTTTTGCGATGTTGAGTGACAGGTTGGTGACTGAAAAGGGCATTCTGGTGATGGGCATCGCTTCACTTGCGATGATGCTGGCATCAAATGGATCGGTTGATTTTCTGATCGTTCTTTACAGTATCAATGTGTTTATAACCTTTACACTCTCACAGCTTGGGATGGTAAGGCATTGGTGGGCAAAAAGAAAGACGGAAAAGCAGTGGCTCAAAAAACTGATAATTAATGGAATAGGTCTGACATTGACCACTTTTATTTTGATTTCGGTACTGATTCTCAAGTTTAACGAGGGTGGGTGGGTTACCATGGTGATCACTGGAGCATTGGTTCTTGGTGCTTTTTTTATCAAAAACCATTACAACAAGACCTATGCTACATTGAAACGTCTTGATGTTATTGTTGAAGCGGCTGTGCTGACTGGTTCGGATGTGCATGACAAAGAACAAGACAGCTCTTGTCCTGTTCCGGTTTATGATCAGAAAGCTAAAACAGCAGCTATTCTTGTTAATGGCTTTAATGGACTTGGGCTGCATACGCTGTTCAGTGTTTTTCGTCTGTTTGGAAACACCTATAAAAATTATGTCTTCGTTGAAATTGGCTCGATTGATGCTGGAAACTTCAAGGGGGCAGATGAAATAGAGAATCTTGGCAGCTTTGTGCGCAATGAAACGTCCAAGTATGTGGACTACATGAAAGAGCATGGATACTATTCGGAGGCCTACTTTTCTTTAGGAACTGATGTTGTTGACGAGGTCAACAAGCTTGTGCCTGCCATTCGAGAAAAGTTTCCAGACATTGTGTTTTTTGGTGGGCAGCTGGTTTTTACCAAGGAGTCCATGATGGATCGCTGGTTGCACAATTATACCGTATTTGCTGTACAACAGAATCTCTATGTTCATGGTATTCCTTTTGTGATTTTACCGGTTAAAGTTTAAGTTTTGTTGTGAAATTTGCTTGCGGACAACTTTTGGGGGATTTCTGGGTATCAGAAAATGTGTCGGCTTGTCATTGGATGCTTCCGCAATTTTCTTATTTTTAAAAAGTAATAATTGGATTAATAAGTTGAATTTTATCCAAGAACATGCGTGTAACGAATCTGAATAATTTCCTGTTAATCTTGAGTCTGCTACTGAAGAGCGTTTTGGCTCTAAGGGGAAGTGCGTTTTAGTTCGTTTGTATCGCTATAGAGAACATTAGTTAAAGCCACCAACCTCTTAGGGTTGGTGGCTTTTTTCTTTTTAAAGAATCCAAAAGAGGATGAAGTAGCAATGAAAAGAATGAATTATCAAAAATATACAGCATACCCTGCGGTAAATCTTTCCGCAAGGAGCTGGCCGGATAAAACTATTACTAAAGCGCCGATATGGTGCAGTGTGGATCTTCGTGATGGTAATCAAGCGCTTCCGGTACCCATGAGCGTAGAGGAAAAGGTGGCCATGTTTCAACTTCTGGTTTCGGTGGGTTTCAAGGAGATAGAGGTTGGATTTCCATCGGCTTCGGCTACTGAGTATGCGTTTGTAAGGCGGTTGATCCAGGACAGGCTGATTCCGGATGATGTTACCATTCAGGTATTGACCCAGTCTCGCGAACACTTGATCCGAAAGACGTTTGATGCCATCAATGGAGTGAAGCATGCTATTGTGCATCTTTATAATTCGACTTCTCGGTTGCAGAGGGATGTGGTGTTTCGTAAAAACAAGGATGAGATTAAGGGTATTGCTGTCGAAGGAACAGCGCTTGTTCGCCGGCTGCGTGATGAAAGTGGTAATGAGGGTATTCGCTTTGAGTATAGCCCTGAAAGTTTTACCGGAACGGAGCTTGATTATGCGCTGGATGTTTGTCATGCTGTCATGGATACATGGGGCGCGTCGTCGGATAACAAATTGATTCTCAATTTACCGTCAACGGTTGAAATGTCGTTGCCAAATATTTATGCTGACCGGATTGAATGGTTCTGTAGGAACATCAAGGACCGGAATGCTGTCTTGATCAGCGTTCACGCCCATAATGACAGGGGTACTGCTGTGGCTACTGCTGAATTGGCGTTGATGGCTGGTGCGGATCGGATTGAGGGGGCCTTGTTTGGTAATGGCGAGCGGTGTGGCAATATGGATATTGTTATTATGGCATTGAACTTGTTCAGTCAGGGTATCGATCCGGAACTTGATTTCTCTGATTTGCCACGAGTCCGTGATGTGTATCGCCGGTGTACCCGTATGGATATTCATCCTCGCCATCCTTATGCTGGCGATCTGGTCTATACAGCTTTTTCAGGTTCTCATCAGGATGCAATCAGCAAAGGTATGAAAGCGCGGGCATTGTCGCCTGATGGGTTATGGGCGGTTCCATATTTGCCGATTGATCCTGAGGATGTAGGCTGTAATTATGAGGCTATTGTGCGTATCAATAGCCAATCTGGAAAGGGCGGAATGGCATATGTGCTTGAGAAGGATTACGGTATCCAGATACCGAAATGGATGCAGCCTGATTTTGCTGAAGCCGTTCAGGCCGTTGCTGATACTACTGGTGTTGAGCTTTCTCCAGATCAGATTCATGAGCTGTTTCATTTGGAGTATGTCAAACTCAGGGAGCCTGTTACTTTGAAAAAGTGCAATATCAGCTGGGACGATGAGGCGCCTCTAAGTTGTGATGAAGATTCAACTTCTCTTAGTTGTATTGTGCAGACGAAGGAGAGGGAGTTTAGTTTTGAGGCCAGGGGAAACGGCCCTTTGGATGCATTTGTCAAAGGATTTACCAGAGAGTCCGGGCTTGAATTCAGCGTAGACGAGTTTGCTGAGCACGCTATTGGCCACAGTGCTCGAGCTCTTGCCATTGCCTATATTAAGATCGGTTGTGCAGATGGGCGGGTTTCCTTTGGTGCTGGAGTCGATTCAAATATCAGTCTTGCTTCGATCAAGGCAACGGTCAGTGCTCTGAACCGGCTTCCATAAGATTTTTATTTCCAGCGGTAACGGCTTTTTTTCGTGTTATCGCTGGGGCTGGTTTTGCCTTTTTCCTTATGAATGCATGAAGGATATTCAGGGCTGTTTTGATGGTACGATAATAACAGGGCGGGTGGTTCGACGGATTACCCCTTCTGAAACACTGCCTATAAGGAGATGAAAGAGTGCCCCATGTCCGTGGGATCCGAGCATGATCATATCGACGCCATTTTTTTCACTTTCTTCAATAATCGCGGTCACTTCGTCGTTTTGTGCTATGATGACTGAGGTGTCAATGCCGCTTTCCTGAAGCTTTGCAGCAATGGCTATAAGTTTTGTGGACTCCGGCAGGTCGAAGAGTGCGGGATGGCCTTCGTTTTTAAGTAACTCCTCTGGTGGAAGCAGCGCATCGATTTCGGGGGGAGCGTCGATGATTGGAGAAGGAGGGGGTATTACATGAAGCAGAAATACTTTAGCGGTGAGATTTTTTGCGAGTTTTTCTGCTTCTGCAACAATTTTGTTTGCAAGATCCGAAAAATCGATGGCTACGAGAAGCTTCATTGCAGGGTTTTCTTGATGCAGTTTTTTCAGGGAATCGTGGCTCGACTACCTCAAAGTATTGTTTATCCCTGCCCAATCGATGGTGCAGAATATTTTTTCTGCAATAGCTAGAAAAAGGGGATCAAGCTTTTGCCTCGTATTTGTATTTTTCCTGGGAAATGAGGAACAATGCAAATACGACACCCGGCAACCATCCAAGAAGGGTAAGAAGTCCGGTTAGCATGATCGTTCCAGCTTCCTTGTTCATAATAGCTGCAGGGGGAAGAATAACTGCAAGAATTAATCTGCGAATATCCATATCAAACTCCTTTTTTATTAAATAATTCAAAATTTAATACTTTCACTGACAACAAGCAACGTAAAAACATAATCATGAACTTCTTCTCAAGTTGATTATAGTATCGCTTGTATTTTGATTCAAAAGTTGTAAATTACGTTCCCTTCAGAATAATCGTGAGTAAAAAATGCTCTTGATTTGTTCAACATAAATTAGAATAAGTTGCTTAATAAAGTTCATCCCGAAGTGGTTTTGGATGATGTAGATGAGGTGATTGACGAGCCGAATTTTAATAACCACAATACCTCTCCAGACCCGCCCAGCCCTTACGCCGACCTTGAAAAAAAGTATCGTAAAAATCGGTTTAACAAAGGGAGAAGCAAAAATACTTCCGAATTTTTCAGTGTGAGCAGTACGGGTGGTCGTTCTGTTTCGAAAAGTTCTGATGGCAATAAGCTTCAGAAAAGAAAACCGAAAAAAAAGCCATCCTCTAAGGTATATCGCTCCGCCTCCGGTAAACGCAACGCATAAGCAGTTCGGTTGAAAAAACGTTCGTAATCCGTTATCCTCAAGATTTTCTGAGGTTGGGGTGTGCTGAGATATTTCGTTTTTTTGAACTCTTCAAAGAAGATTCGTAGCTTAACGTGATAGTAATTTTATCATTACTATCTCCATTAATCTCAATAATATCTTCCTCAAACTTAAGCTTTTTTATCTCTGTATCAGAAGTAAATATTTTTCCTTTTTCTTTTCCATACTGAAAAATATCTCCATTTTTACCCTTATTAAATTCAGAATCCTGTAATATAGATTTTGCTAAATCAACAGTTCCTAAACTTTTATCATCTGCTTTTAAAATCTTTTCAAGTACACCATTTGTTCTTTGTTTATCACTATCTGTTTTTATATCACTCCATACTTTTTTATTATCTTTTATTATTCTTCTTAATTGTTCTTCATAAGTAAGTTGTTTTGCACTAAGTTTCTTATTCAAAGCATCTTTTGATTGAGTATTAAGATAATCTGCCCTTCTTTCAGGTTGAAACCTTTCCCAATAATCTTTTGTATTTGAAGCTCTGACAAGATGCTGAGTAGTTATAATAGGGGTAGTAGTAGGAGTAGGTATGTCTACAAACCTATTCAACATTTCATCAAAAAGAACTTCTGCACTAACAATTTTTAAGGAAAAAATCCCTATTATCCCTATTATAAACATC
>JAPLFE010000085.1 GCA_026390855.1 Chlorobiales bacterium
GGAGTACAAAAAACTGCATTCACAGCAGTTGCGCCTCTTCTAATACCCCGTAGCTCTGCTGCGGGGATGCTTTATTCACCATCAGGCCAACGATGGAATCTTTATAGACCATCCCATTATAGTACTGAAAAGTACTTTCGAACCTTTCATCATCGCCAAGGTAACCACCAGTAATCTCAAAATCTTTGCCTAACACCAACTGCAACCCTTCAAGAACTTTAAGTCCATCACCCCCCATACCATTAGGGAAAACCAGGAGCGACGCATTGGGGTCAAATGCAACTTTATTGAGAATATGGTTTGCCATTTCCATACTGCATGCAGTTTCATTGCTGCTCATATTCTGCCCTATACCAGTAACAAACTCAAGATCTTCATTACTGAGCGCCATAACAACTACTGAGTCTGTGGAAAACCCTGCAGTTGAAATCTCTCCGGCTGTTGTTCCACCGACCATCGGGACTGCCCCGGCAACCGAAGAAATACCAGCAAGCAGTTCACGATGATTAAATCGCATTGCACCAAAAACAATCAGTATTTTCGGTATTCCTTCAGACTCTTCAATAGCATCCTGAGCCGCTTGTTTTCCCGCGGAAAAAGAATCATCGAGGCAACTGAACCCTACTCCGATATTATTTTTGGTCATTTTCACCTCTCCTCGAAGATCAGTATGGTTGATTATTAACGTGGATGTGTTGCACTTTCTTACCTAATCTCTCAGTTTCCCGGTAAATCTCCGGGATTGTAACTCTATAGAAGCTAACACTTTCGATACCGTAAATATTATTAGCATCTCCTGAATTCGGTCAATACATCTGAATGACCAGGTAGCTATTTTTAAGATGAGAGGTAGAGATAAAGCTCAAGGCTTCACTCGAGCTTCTCTACAAAGATGAAGCTACTCCCTGTCAATCCTCATACTATAGTTCTCGGCAACATAAGAGTAAGCATAAAAGTATCAATAATGCACATGCACTTACAAAATTAACACTTTTTTATTGAAATTGATTTGCTCTCTTAATATACAATCCAATAATATTATGTGAAATAGTCTGTTGCCTTGAGTTTTTTTCCATGAAAACTGCTCAGGAACCAGCATATCCAGAAAGGATTCGTGTCCGATGCTCAATGAATCAGCTCCCAATTGGGTACCCATTCAATGCTTCGAAATTATTGTAGAGGCCTCGATACTTCAAAAACTTTTTTTTGGCTGTTAAAAACAAAAGCCTCTCATTCTTGTGAAATAAGAGGCTTTTGATCGGTAAACAACCGTAATTGCTTTATCGCTTAAAAAGAGACAGAAAGGTCTGAAAGGTAGGTCTTGATTGACTGGTGTTTACCAAGGCCAAGCTTTTTATGCATTCTATAGCGTATGCTTTCCATACCTCTTGTCGATATACCCACAGAACGGGCAATCTCTACCGTGTCGTAATTTAATTTGACCAGCAAGCTTATTCTGAGTTCTCGCTGGTTAAGGTTTTGATGCTTCTTCTGTAATTTTGATAGAAAGTAAGAATCGGTTTCTGTCAGTTCAATGTTCAGTCTTTTTTCTATCGTTTCTGTTTCAATCAGGTTCAGGCATGAATCAGTCATAACGCCTTTTACACCAGGATCAATTTCAAGCTCTTGTATTTGGTTTAAAAGATTACGTAATGCAGTAGTTTTCTCTGCGATTGCAGTAGAAACTCTAGTCAATTCCATATCCTGTGTCGCAATTCTTGTAGTAAGAGCGGCAATTTCTTTTTCAAAATCAACCGTAGACCTTTTGTTTGGTATAACTTCTGTATTCATAATATGATTATATCCTAACCTGATCGATTAGGCATAAAAAAAGCCCTCAACTTATAGGCTAAAGTGTTATATTGAAATGGGTAACGTCGAAATTACCACCCAATAAAACACAACCAATAGGTAGAGAGCTTCATGGCAAAAGATACACGGTTT
>JAPLFE010000020.1 GCA_026390855.1 Chlorobiales bacterium
AATACTACTCGCCGATATTTTGATGGGCAGACAAAATGGTACAATAGAACCGATACATTATGACTTTTGTGTATGTAATCACTCAATTTGACATTTATTTACGAAGCAGAGCTTCGGGGAATTGACCCTTAGAGATTAAATTACTGTAACGACAAGGGAAGCTTGCTGGATGTGAAATTTTAGCCACTGGCAGCTAATAACACCATTCTTTGAACAGAGCGACCGCATAGTCTTGAACCACTTGCTCACCACATTCATCAGTAACCTCATGTATTGCACCAACAACAGGAGGATTAAAAATAACCAGCTTATTATCTTTCGTTAGTGAAGAAAGGTAATTTAAATAGGCAGGGGAACAATATGAGTCTTGGTCACCTGAGGCAACAACCGTTCGTATAGATGTGTGGATAATGAGAGACTCGAACGATTCGATTGAAGGAAAGGTAGTTTCATCCAGTTTACAGCCTTTTCCTTTACCCTTTTCTTTCTCCTTTTTTAAATCTCTTACACATATTTGCCAGAGCAACCAGTATGGAGAGGGTCCCCATAGAATATTTTTTGAAGCCCGTCTGATAGATTGGTCTTCATGGCTTGCAAGCTTAAGCGCAACAAGACATCCAAAAGAACGCGCCAAAATAGTGAAAGGTTCATCATCCGGTAATGTCTGAATAGCTTTACAAGCAGCCTTGACTGCCCCTGAAAGGGTTAAAGGATCAGACTGGTCATAATTATCTGATGCTGATACATGCCCAGGGTAGCGGGTATCGGACTTGACTTGATTAAACCCAAAGTTTTTAGCCTCACGGGAAATAACGTCATACACTTTGGTGTAAAGCGGTGAAGCATCAGGATTACCGCTACCCGGCAGAATAAGGAGGTTCATATGACACTCTTTTTTTTTAAAATATTTCTATCGCTTAACAGATTCTAATGGAATAAGTTAAGTTCGCTTCAACACTATGACTGAGTTATCGTCTTCAAAGCCTTCCATGTTATTGACCCATACTTTTGAAAGAGCTATTGAGAGCGTTTTATTATTTGAAATTGCAATCCTGACTTCATCAATGATGTCGTAAATATTGTAAAAGCCGTCAGATGCAAGAATGATCAATTCACCTTCTTGCCACAAACCCTTTCGAACAGCTATCCTGCACATTTTTGAACCAACAGCATTCGTTATCACCCTTCGGATAAGCGGTTGGCCAGAACTATCTGTTGCTATGTTTGAACCTCTCCTTAAAAACACAGTATCAGCCTCATCTTCAGTAATCTGCTCAGAGGTTTCTCCACTCACTTTATAAATCCTTGTATCGCCAATATTTATAAAGTAAAAGTCATTTTCCCCAATCCGCCAAACAACGGCAGCAAAAGCACAAAGCATCCCATGATGTTCCTCATGATTCAAAACTGCATAATGAGCCTCCTGCATGGCATGAAGGATTCTTTCTTCAAGATCAGACATTGATGCAGTAAGGAAATCTTGCATAAATGTCTCACAAGCTGTCCTGGATGAGAGAAAATCGCAGGGTGAGTTACTTACTCCATCAGCAAGTAATGCCACAACAAGATTCTCTTCAGGAATAACGCGATACAGAATATGATCACCATTTCGATCCTTTTCATGGAATTTTTCTGTTATTCCTGCTATTTGAATGCTCTTTGACATAAGTGGCATTGTTTTGAAATTTGCAAATAACTCACAATATCCTTGATTCTAACCTCTCATTCGTTCAATTTTCGATCAATATCCCTGATAACATCTTCTATATCGCTTAAACGATCCCTTTTTGACCGAACGTTACCCTCAACATCTGAAATCTTGCTCTCAAGACTGTCACGAATTTCGTCAGCTCTACCTCCATCATGGAGATTGTAAATAGTGTCATGCCATCTATCGATATTGGATTCATCATGAGCAATAGATTCACGAAGCCGATCCGCTTGTTCACGTTTGCGGTCTAACGCATCCTGCATCTTCAATCGCCATTCTTCATTCTTTCTTTCCCTCTCATGCCTTGCAGTTTCGAAAACCTGATCGCATGCCTCACGAAACCTCTCCCATAAATCATCAGCATGATTTCTCGGAACCTGACCGATAGATTTCCACTCCGCTTGCACTCTTTTAATCTCATCAATTGCAGTTCTCGTATCACTTGAATGGGCAAGCGATTCAGCTTTAGAGCACAGGCGTTCCTTCCTTCGGAGGTTATCTTCTCTTTCCCGGTTTTTTTTCTCCCACTCAGCATTCTTCTGCTCCCACTCTTCCCTTGCATGTTTGAAAACATTATCACTGGCAACACGAAATCTATTCCATAATGGCTCAGCCTGATCTTTAGGAACTGGGCCTATACCTTTCCACTCAGCTTGCAGCTCCTTGACCCTCTCAATCGCGGCCTTAATGTCTCTTGAATTGGACAGTGATTCGACTTTAGAGCATAGTTGCTCTTTGCGACGCTGGTTCTCCTCTCGCTGACGTCTTTCTTTCTCAAAGTGTTCAGAGCGATGCCTATAAAAATCATCTTGAGCTGAACGGAATCGGCGCCACAACGACTCGTCATAGTCTTTACCTGCAGAGCGAATCTGTGACCATTGTGCCTGTAACTTCTTCAATTCATCAGCCGCCACCTTCCAGCTGGTAGAGTGGCTGAGAGTTTCTGACTTCTTTACAATATCCTCTTTCCTATGGCGGTTATTATCAACCTGCTTTACAAGCTCGCGTTCAAGGTTTTTTATTCGATTTATAAGACCATCAAAATCACCCAAAGCTTTTGCCTGCGGAACATACGTCAGCATCTGTTGCAGCTTGCCCAAATAATGTGTCTTGTTGTCAGCGGATCGAACACTCTGCTCAAGCTGATCGAAACGATCCTCCATCTCTTTAAACTTGAGAACAAAGAAACCAAGGGCAGCTGACTTGTCTTTCCCCCTCATCCGACCAATGATTCGCCCCTTGAAAATCAAACCATCTTTTTGGCGGATGTTGCCCTCTGTATCCACATAACCCCATTCTTCACCCGAAAAAATGATCCCATCTTTATCATGGGCCTTGTTTCCCATTACCTGGCCAACTTCTTCACCCCTGAAAATGAACATATCAGGTCGGCGAATTTTTCCATCTGGGTCAACATAACCCATTTTTTCACCACGAAACAGTACCCCATCTCGGCGTCTGATATTTGACGAATTATCAGCTTGACCAACTTTTTCACCCTTGGATATCAATCCATCAGGGTTGAGAATATCTGTAACGTTATTTTTCATTCTGTGTTCTTCCCGTTATCATTTCAATGAGTATTAGGCACTCAGCTATACATACTAATGCTAACAGGTTATTTCCGGTTAGTTGTAGGTTTGATTTAACGTTTAGATTAAGGACGGTGGGGCTCAGATGGCTGGATTTATTGACTTGTCTACGCGGAAATTATTATCAATGCTGGTATTTCTTCCCGGTATGTATTCAGAAAGAAGTCACTTGAACTTCCAAAATATTTAAGACCTACAAATGTATGGGATATACTTGTTTGACGGGAACAGCTGAAAACAAGCAAGGTTCGTAATACCTTATGAATCTTGGCTCTCAATCACAAACGTTTGATGCAATCTTGAATCTCTTGCATTTTCCTTGGAGAAACCCTTCATATTATTCCCTCCCTCTTAGACATTGTTAAGACGGCTCAGCTTATACCAGAAAAAGCAGATAGCTCCTCGTGCTTAAAATTAATTCATTGCGTCAATACTTCAGCATTTCTGCGTAACAATATCTCCCAGCCCTGACAATCCGTTAACGAAAGAATCCATTATCGGCGATCCCCTCGCTTTCAAATTTAATACTGATAATGTAGTGCGACGTGAGGTTGCGTAGAGGAATTGTCCGGTAAAACGGACCCGTTGTTCAGTCAGCGGAGCCCACCGACACATGCAATCGGAGCAATCCTTTTGTGTGAAGCTGTCGGAAAAGTACCCGCAGGAAACTGTAGGCCGATCCGTGAGGAAAGGCTGAATTTGCCAGCAACAGGCGGAGAGGGGCGAGGGCTGGGGTGACATGGCCAACACAAGTGAACTGTCGATAAACATCGTTACGTAACACAAGCCAAAGTTGCTGACAGGCTTGCACCAAAAGGTAAGTGGGTAGGTAATCTCCGTTACATTTGGAATTACACTGACAACAACTCCCACCGGTGGAAAGACAGGGCCTAAATCATTCGTTTGTTCACTACGCAGAACACGTTAAGCCCGTATTCTGGCCCGGAACAATGGGCAGTCGAACCGCAAGGAACGATGGAGTGCGGGTAAAGGAACAAGGAAAAAGCGAATGCCGTCCTGTAATGGGGCGGATAGGGGTTGCAACATTATCTCACGTGAAAACGGGCAGACTTCCTTATGGTCTCTCTTCACAAAAGAACCTGTAGAACTTTTCTAACGGACGGAATGCAAATGAATGCAGGAACAATGGCATGTGCACCATCCGGCCTTGTCTGGCAAACTTTCAATTGGGTAAATGCCCGGCGTCAGGTAAGAAAGCTGCAAGCGCGTATTGTGAAGGCAACACAGGAAGGCAAACGGGGCAAGGTAAAAGCCTTGCAGTGGTTGCTGACTCACTCGTTCAGCGGAAAAGCATTAGCCGTCAAACGAGTGACTGAGAATGATGGAAAGAAAACCTCCGGGGTAGACCGAATTATCTGGAATACATCGGAAGCAAAGACCAATGCGATAACGTCACTGCAAAAGAGAGGATACTCACCTCTCCCGCTTCGGAGAGTTCTTATTCCGAAGAAAAATGGCAAAAAACGACCTCTCGGTATACCGGTGATGAAAGACCGTGCTATGCAGGCTCTTCATCTGCTGGCACTGGAACCTATTGCCGAAACTACCGCCGACAGGAACTCCTATGGGTTCAGGCCGGGACGCTCAACCGCCGATGCAGGGGCTCAATGCTTCCTCTGTCTGGCAAAAAAGAAGAATGCAGAATGGGTGTTAGAGGCTGACATTGCCGGATGCTTTGACAATATCAGTCATGATTGGATGATCGCCAATATCCCAACGGATAAAACGATTCTTCAAAAGTGGCTCAAGGCAGGATTTGTGTATCAAAACGAACTCTTTCCTACAGAGGCCGGTACGCCGCAAGGCGGTATTATCAGCCCGGTTCTGGCAAACATGGTGCTTGACGGTCTGGAAAAAGCACTTGCAGAAGCATTTCCGCAAGCACAGCAAAAAAGACTGAAAATGAACATGGTACGTTATGCTGATGATTTCATTATTACCGGTAATTCTAAGGAGTGGCTCGAACAAGAGGTCATACCGGTAGTGGTCAATTTTCTGGCAGAACGGGGACTCTCCCTGTCACCAGAGAAAACCCGCATAACGCACATCACGGAAGGCTTTGATTTCCTTGGCTGGAATATTCGCAAGTACAATGGGAAGCTGATAATGAAACCATCGAAAGCGAGCGTCAAGGCTCATCTTGACAAAATACGGGAAATCATTAAGGGAAACCCAACAGCCACACAGGCAAATCTTATTCATCTGCTCAACCCTGTTATGCGGGGATGGGCAAACTATCACCGCCATGTGGTCGCGAAGAAAATCTTCCGTTGGGTAGATGCTCAAATCTGGTCAATGCTATGGCAATGGGCAAGACGACGGCATCCGAACAAAGGAGCCAAATGGGTTAAAAGCAAATACTTTAAAACCCGTGGCTCTCGACGATGGGTGTTTACTGCCAAAAAGGAGTGCCAAGAGCAAAAAGGAATATGGCTCTTGTACGAGTCCGACACGCTTATACGGCGGCACATCAAAATAAAATCTCAAGCGAACCCGCATGACCCGAAATGGATGCAGTATTTCGAAGCCCGAGGGACAAAGCTGTATTCATGAACTGTCAGAGAGAACGCATCGCTAACTATTTTGATGGTCTTAACCTCCATTGCCGAGGTAGTCATACTCAGTTATGAAGCCGGGTACTAAAAAGTGCCTTTGTGGAGGCTTGAGCCGGATGAGGGGAAACTCTCACGTCCGGTTCTTAGGGGACGGCGGCGCAGTAATGCGCTGCTGTTACCCGACTTTTATCATAACTAAATATAAGCGAAGAAAACCAACGCCCAGGCGCAATGACAGACAACTTGCTGATTCTCTAAGAACGTGCACTTTCAGCACCGGAGTTTCATGCATTGATGGCCGTGCCTCCGGAACTCGAATGGTATGCCAATATCTGGAGTGAAAAGACCTGCAGAGCGTACCGTAACGACGTGAAGGAACTGTCCCGATTTCTCGGCATCACGGAACCTGAAGAAATGCGCATTGTCACAAGGGCGCACCTGCTTGTCTGGCGAACGGATCTTGAACAGCGTAACCTCGCTGCCGCCACTATCCGGCGCAAGCTTGCTTCGATCCCTTCGCTTTTTGACTATCTCTGTGAACAGAATGCCGTGTTGCATAAACCGGTTCTTGGAGTGAAACGCCCTGCAGCCAACAACAACGAAGGCACGATACCTGCTCTTGGTGACAGCCATCTGAGTTTTCATACAGGCTTCTAGTATTTTCCGTTGTCGCAGAAAACCCTCTCGCTGTACTTCCCTTTCTACCAGTCAAATTAACAGGAGGGCATGTTCAAAAGCTAGTTTGTAATTGGGTGTAAATGGGTGTATAATTGGTTTATGTTACAAACTGATACTATTCACATCACGCCGGAGATCCTGAGCCTGATTGCTCAGATCGATGAATTCAAAGGCGCTTGGCGTACTCTGGGCACTCTTGCTCCTGATCGTCTTTCAGCCTTACGCAGGGTTGCCACCATCGAGAGCATCGGATCATCAACCCGCATCGAGGGAAGTAAACTGTCCGATCGAGAGGTTGAGCGTCTCCTTTCTAACCTGGTTATTCAGTCTTTCGAAACACATGATGAACAGGAAGTTGCAGGTTATGCAGAGCTGATGGACCTGGTGTTCGAATCGTGGTCAAACATCCCGTTCAACGAGAACCACATCAAACAGTTACATCAGATTCTCCTGCGCCATAGCGAGAAGGATTCTCGACACAGAGGACAGTACAAAACCAATTCAAACAGTGTTGCAGCCTTTGATGAAAACGGCAATCAGATCGGTATCGTGTTCGAAACCGCAACTCCCTTCAACACCCCTCACCTGATGGCCGAACTGGTTGCCTGGGTAAAAGATGAACGTGAGCAAAAAACACTGCACCCGCTTTTAATCATCGCTATTTTTGTGGTGGTCTTTCTTGAAGTCCACCCGTTTCAGGATGGAAATGGCAGGCTCAGTCGTGTCTTAACAACCTTACTGTTACTTCAGTCGGGGTACGCTTACGTACCGTACAGTTCACTGGAAAGCGTTATCGAACTCAACAAAGAAACTTACTACTTGGCTCTACGGCAGACTCAGGGTTTAATCCGGACTGATACCCCAAACTGGCAACCGTGGCTGGTGTTTTTTCTTCGTTCGCTGGCTGATCAGGTTCGCCGTCTTGAGAATAAAGTAGAGCGAGAGAAAATCGTCATGACTTCTTTGCCAGAACTCTCATTGCATATCGTCGAATTTGTCCGTGAACATGAGCGCATAACAATAGGCAATGCTATCAAGTTGACTGGCGTCAGCCGCAATACCTTGAAAGTGCACTTCCGAAACCTGGTTGAACGTGGCTATCTTACACAACACGGCAGTGGACGTGGAGTCTGGTACGAACTGGGGTAGCTTCAGGAAAGGAATATTTAACCAACTTTCATTGTACCCTACAATCCCCAAATACCGGTAAGAGGATGCGCGAGAAATCTTGAGCGTTGCACAGATCTCCCCGATACTGATGCTGATGATGTATCGAGCGGAAGCCGCCGAACAACCCCCTCTCCTCTTTCTTTTCTCGTCACTCGCTCCTCCGCACCCAGCACAACGATCCAAGGCAGTTATACAATTTGCAATCACCGGGTCAAAGCAGTCTGGAAAAACAACGCTAGTTCATTTCAAGTTGTTTTCTTCGTCGGCATAAAAAAAGCTCCGTAACACAATAAACTGTTACGGAGCTGAAGGTCACGGGTTAACCCGTAATCCAGGATACTCTGGTCTTCCGAAAAAGAATCCTTAGGCTTCTGAGCCTTCGGCCTCTACTTCAAAATGAACCTTTACGGTGATATCCATAAAGATTTTTGCGTCGGCCTCATATTTACCGAGCAACTTGATCGGAGCCTCAATGGTGATTTTCCTGCGGTCGATATCAATACCCTGAGCTTTAAGGGCATCTGCGATATCAGCCGAGGTCACTGTTCCGAAAAGTTTACCCGAATCGCCAGCCTTGGCATAAACCTTAAGTGACATCTGCTCGATTTTCTGAGCATGTTCACGGGCACTCTTACGTTGCAGCTCAACCTTTTTGGCTTGCTGTTTTTTCTCTGTTTCAAGAGCTTTGAGCGTTCCCTCGGTAGCTCTTATAGCTTTACCCTGCGGAATCAGGAAATTGTTTGCATAACCGTTTTTTACGGCAACAACTTCACCTGCATCGCCAAGGGTAGCCACATCTTTTCTTAAAATGACTTTCACTGCTTAGCTTCCTCGTTCAATAGATTGCGAAATTGGTTATTTATATTCGTCTACAACATACGGTATTACTGCCAGGAATCGTGCCCATTTCACTGAATGGGTTAACAGATTCTGCTCTTTGGCAGAGAGTCCGGTAATGCGGCGAGGAATAATTTTTCCCTGATCGTTGATAAATCTTTTAAGCTTGCGCTCATCGCGGTAATCGAAAAATACAACCTGATTTTTCGATACCTTCTTTTTTGAAGCCAGCGCATTGCTTAAGGATTTGTTCCCCTGCGATTTGTGGCCTTGTGATTGTGTAAATTTTTGTCTCATAAGTTCATTACAAAATTTAGCTTACCCTATCCTCTCAATCGGAGGAAAGGTATTTGTATTCGTAAATATGACCTGGATCTTCTTCATGAATTTCTTCATGATGGATATCGTGACATTCATCCTCAATAAAGCCCTCTTCATCCTCCTCACCATTCTTCTTTCTCTTGTTGAGGAACTGAATTCTTCTGGCTTTTATTTCGACAACGGTCCTGGATGATCCGTCCTGAGCTTTCCATGTCCGGCTCTGTAATTCTCCGTCCACGAGGACTGCTGAACTTTTCTTCAGGTTGTCACGGCAGCTCTCGGCAAGCTTGTTCCATGCAACAACACCAACATAGCAGACATCTTCCTGCCACTGATGATTACTGTCACGGAATCTTCTGTTACATGCAATTGAAAAATTAACGACAGGCGTTCCGCCTGAATTAGTTTGCCTAAAAACAGGATCCTTTGTCAGATTTCCAGCAACGATTACACTGTTTATCTCAGGCATTTTTAATTCAGCCATAGCATCTTCTCCGTTTTATTCTCAAAAGGAATCACTTCATAGCTTGCTTTCAAACTAACCCTGACGATCATTTTCCAACTGTATCGGCAGCAGCGGCGGCCTCTGCGGCGGCAACATCTTCCGGGCTACCTATGACTACACTGTACTTCTCAACTCTCTTACGCATTTCAAGGAACGCGCTGGTCAAGTGAATAATGAGATAACGCAAAAGGTTTTCCTCATAACGGAAAACTTTTTCAATCTCTGCAATAACGGTAGTTGCAGCGGTAAATTCGACATGAGCGTAATATCCAATGGTTTTCTTCTTAATCGGATAGGCAGTCTTGCGCCGACCGATTTCGAGAACATTGCTGATAGTGCCGCCTTTTTCGGTAATAACCCGCTTAACCAGCTCCATTGCGGCTAAAATAGCTTCATCCTGAAGCCCGCCGTCAATGATCACTGTACATTCATAAAGTTTGTTTGTTTCCATAGCGCAAATAGCTGATAACATTATTAATCCTCAGTAGCTTGCAAAACGGCGAGGGTCTGGCATTGCGCAGACCAGCCCCAAGGCTTCATAGGTTTCCCAGTGAACACCATCTGCAAATTTGAACATTAAAGGTAAACTATTTGCACCAATTTTCCAATCTCACCGAGAAAACGGTAATCCCTGATTTTTGCAGAACAATGAGACGCCGTATATCATATTTTTATAGGGACTTATCGGTATTTACAATGCGTATCGTCAACTTCCCTTCAAGTAATCGATAATTTTTCGGACAATAAGGGCTTCTGAGAGGTCGTTCATACACCGAAAATGACCTTTCGGACAGTGATCCCTGCCAATATGTGAGCATGGCCGGCAACTGAGCCCTGTAACTTCGAACAACTCGAAGGGTGTATGGTAGGGAAGAAAACCAAAAGCTGATGATGATGAACCAAACAGCACAAACAGCTTTTTACGAAAAGCCGATGCCATATGCATAAGCCCCGTGTCATTGCTGAGCACTGCATCACACTGCTGAAGAAGTGCTGCAGTCTGCATGAGCGTACAGCTTCCAGCAACATTGACAACCTTTGAGCGGTATACATCCGGTAAGGTGTTCACGATCTCTGACGCATGCATGGCATCCTCTTTTCCCCCAAGAAGAAGTACTTGTAGTGGCACTTCAGCAAGCAAAAGAGAAAGAATTGCTGCATAACGCTGTGGAGGGTATCGCTTTGTAAAGTGTTGTGCGCCAAAACAAACAGCAAGGGTTTTTTCTCCACCCTCCTGCACTGCCGTTTC
>JAPLFE010000007.1 GCA_026390855.1 Chlorobiales bacterium
TGTTGGAAAGCATGGTGATGAAAACACGATCAAAGCCTATGTTCAGAGCCAAGGTCGTGAATCGGAGTACAAAAAACTGCATTCACAGCAGTTGCGCCTCTTCTAATACCCCGTAGCTCTGCTGCGGGGATGCTTTATTACACAAGGGAAAAACAAGGCTGAAGTTCAGGAGCATGGAGATCAGGGATGAACGGTTATCTTGACTTGAATGTTCATTTAAATCAGTAGTGAAAGTATTGCAGTTCAGTCAAGAAGCCCACCTATATGGAAACCTCCCTATATAATGCGACCGTGGCCAGTAAAATTATGGTCACCCCGGATCTCATGATTATCAAAATAGATACTGATGAACCGAGAAAAGAGTTTGAAGCCGGTCAGAATACCTTACTCGGTCTCTACGGGTTTGAAAAACGTTCTTCAAATTCTGAGCCAGAGTTGGTTCCAGCAGAAAATGATAAGCTTATTAAAAGGCTATACTCTATTGTTTCAGCGAAGACAGAGATCAGGCAACTCGAGTTTTACATTTCACAGGTTAAATCAGGTCAGCTGACATCCAGATTGTTTAATCTTAACGTTGGAGACAGGGTGTATGTAGGTACAACAATTACTGGTATTTTCAGGCTTGATGAAACGCCCGAAGGTACAGACATTGTGATGGTTGCTGCTGGAACAGGTATTGCTCCTTATATAAGTTTTTTACGTTCACATATTATAGAACGGCCTGAAAGTAAAATGGTGGTTATTCAGGGGGGGACCCATCAATGGGATCTTGGATACTACAGTGAATTAACATTTCTTGAGAATACCTTCGCGAACTTTTTTTATGTTCCAACACTCATTGATGCTGATGAACACTGGGATGGTTATCGATTATGTATTGAGGATTTGTTGAAAAATGATGTTTTGCAGAACGAGTTCAACATAACACCTGATCCTGAACGGACGCGCTTTTTTGTTTGTGGAAAACCTGACATGGTAAGTCATGTGGCGGAATGGTTGCATGATTTTGGTTATACAAAGCACCATCCAGACGATCCAGGAGAGATGTATATTGAAGAGTTTTAAATGCTTTGAAGTGACTCATAACACTGTCAGTATAGAACTTTATACCTATCAAGCCCCGTATTACCGGGGTTTGATAGGTATTTGTATAAACACACCCTCAATCCGATTTAGACTGCGCGTTCTATAATGATAATCAGGATATGGTGTTACCCATTATTTTCAAGCAATTCCTGGGTGGAATTATCGCCAAGGGATACAGCCATTTTAAAATCCGATCGAGCACCGTCGGTATCTCCGAGAGCAGATTTAGCTAGTCCTCTGTTTTTGTAAGCTTGAGCATCTAACGGTGTGGGATCAACTTCTATCGCTTTTTTGAAATCCGATTGAGCAGCATCGGTTTTGCCTATTGCGTTTTCCGCAACCCCTCGATTGAAGTAAGCTTTTGAAAGATCATCTGGAGCAAGTTTCGGGTTGTGTTGAATGGCCTTGGTGAATTCTCTTATAGCTTCCTTGTTGTGCCCGGCTTTAAGCTGGGTTTCACCGTTAATCAAAGCTGGAATGTTGTGTGCATAAACAGCACTATTTGCAAGCATCACATTAAAAGCGGCAATCGATAGAAAACGAATAGGTTCTTTCATGGTATACCTCGGTTTTTATTGGTTGATTCATAATTCAAGCGGTTCTTGAAACGCAACAAATAGTAAACGAGATCAGTAGTCGCACGAATAATTTTAATCAACCATCCCTTAAAACACCATTAAGCGATGCTTAAAATTTTACTAAAAAAATATACTGGATCAATGCCAAAGACATAAACTTGCAAAAGTTCAAGTGCATTTCCTGTTTTAATAATCGCGAGATTCATAGTCATTCAACAAACGGCCGGAGAATAATGAGTGCTTTCATTCGAATTGATATATATGCTCATAGTAAGGGTTGAGATGATGCAGGGTTCAGCTATCGAAGAAGATGAAAGATGGCAGGGAATGATACTGTGTGCTGAAGTCCAGACTCAGGGTAGAAATATAAGGGGGGCTTTTCGATATGGCATGGTATTTGTTTGTATATAGATTCTTTGTCTAATTACAAGCTATACTTATGAAATTGTATAATTACGATACGCAAGAGACCGAAAGTCTAGCGATCTTATACCTTTCAGCGACAAAAGGCTTGTCTTATCTTCCACCGGAATTGCCAGAGCTGAAAGGGCTCTATCAGTCTCGTATCGAATCCGGCGATTCCGTGTTAGGGGCTTTATTGTTCGTCTTAAGTGCATTGTTAACGGATACGTCTATTGAGTTGTATAATTATGATACACAGGAGACAGTGCGTATTGAGATTTTCGATCTTACAGAATCTACAGCCATATCTTTTATACCACATAAATATCCTGAATTACGTGAACTTTATCAGTCCCGTATTGATTCTGGAAATACTGTTGTAGAAGCATTGTGTTATGTCTTTAGTGAATTTTCACAAAAGAATAGTGATGAATAATGGATATCGATGCATTAAAAACTGAATTAATCGCACGGGTTGCGAACAGAGGTCAGAGGTGAAAGTGTGCAGAATCCGTATCCGGGACAATTTTACAGAAGTGGAGCTATCGTTGCGCAAGGTTTTAATATTGAGGCAGTCAGGATCCATTATGTGCTTAGGGATGACAAGTCTGAAGAGGAGTAATCGATTCATTGGATGGCGGGTATTAAAGAGCCTGGCACAATAATAAATGGCTTTTGGAATGCTATGTTAACTTGTTAAGTTTATCAGGTCGCTTGATAAATTTTTACGTATTTCGTATACTTCTGATGCGTTTTATGCCCCCCCATAATCGCGTTTTATGTGCCAATAATTTCATTGCATAAAAAATGATAGTAAAACTGCAAGGGTATGTTTCAACAGAGGTGTATATAATTTTAGGTTGGTGTGTTTTTGTCGGTGTAATTTATTTGTGTTTCTATGTGAAAAACAAATATGTAAAATAATGTGGATTGACGCTTACGTGCTCTCCCGCTTTCGATTCGAGAGATTCCTGTGTATGCGAGATAACAATGGGACTTCACTGCTGTCGGTTTTTGCTGCATTTATGCCCGACAGTTTTTTTGGATATGTTTGCTATTGTAATCGCAGTTACATGAAGGCTGTGGACAATGGCTGTGGACAATAAAGGACTCGAACCTTTGACCTCTCGCGTGTGAGGCGAACGCTCTAACCAACTGAGCTAATTGTCCTGAAAACATATCTATAGTATAGAACTTAACACTCTTATTTGCAACGTTTCATTACATTCATTCGGGTCTGAGTTGTTCTTATGGATTTTTTTGCATTGACTGGTTCGTAATGTTTTTTTAAAAATTCAAAAACTGATATCATGGATCAAAATAATCAGGATAATATGTTGATCAATGCAGCAAAAGTAGCTGTTCCTGTGATTTTTCTTGCTCCTATTGCAATACCAATTCTTCAGGGTCTTGCCGGTATCGCAGTGGCAGGGCTCGGCTTGTTCGGTGCTGGTACTATTGTCAGCAAAACGGTAAGCGTATTTTCAAGCAACTCAACAACTCAGAAGAGGGAAGACGATTCCTCATCAAACTGACCATTGCTGCGGCACATTCTTTGAAACAATACAGCCCTTTTTTAACGTCATACCAATCTTGTGCATTTCAATGAAAGAGATATGCTTGAAGGAAGGGCTGCGTTAGGTTTTTTTACCCCATTTTCATTCCTGAGGTTTTTTATAAACAATCAACATAAATAAATCGATGCGGAATATTATGTTTCATGCGATTGTATTGTTCGTGACGCTGCTACTCTGCCTTATTTTACCTGACACAGGTAATGCCAGCGATGGTATCGAGACCGCGGGAAACATTATTCAGCTTGTTTTACCTACGGGTGCTGTTGGACTTACCCTTTCCAATCATGATGATGAAGGATTCATACAGCTTGCGGAATCAGGTATTCTCACGCTCGGCATCAGCTACGGATTGAAGTCTACAATATCTGAGACACGTCCAAATGGCGGACAACACTCGTTTCCATCTTATCATAGTTCCATTTCTTTCGCATCTGCAGAGTTTATACGCGAACGTTATGGATGGAATTACGGTATTCCTGCTTACCTTGCCTCATCCTTTGTCGGCTACAGCCGGGTTGAATCCAAACAGCATTATATGCGCGATGTGATCGCTGGAGCCGCTATTGGAATAGGGAGCAGCTGGCTGTTTACAACCAAAAATAAAACTTGGAATGTGCGCGCTGAAGTTGGTAACTCGTTTTATGGTGTCGGCCTGAGCCATCATTGGTAGACGACTTGGTGAAACCTTATGCAAGTCATGCTGGTTATATTGGTATCTGACAGCTACGATAATTAATCGCAGTTCAATGTTACTTTTTATTGGGAAAACGAGGTTTTACAACGTTTCGGGGTGTAATCGATATCGGGACAGTAGTGAATGTACCGATAACCTGTTTTTACCCTTAATAGGATCTTTTTTTGGACTGTTTAACGGGAGAATATCAGTATGAGTTACAATAAGTTGTCGTCCGATGAAGAACGGGTGATTGTTAACAAGGGAACTGAAAAACCTTTCAGTGGAAAATATTATTTAAATAAGGAGAGCGGTACCTATCTCTGTAAACGTTGTGACGCTCCGCTTTTTCACTCATCAGACAAGTTTGAATCGGGTACCGGTTGGCCAAGCTTTGATGATGCCATCGAAGGCGCAGTAAAGCAGGTTCCTGATGCTGACGGAAGGAGAACTGAAATAGTTTGTGCAAATTGCGGGGCACATCTCGGGCATGTTTTTTTCAGTGAAGGGATTACTGACAAAAATGTTCGTCATTGTGTTAATTCGGTCTCTCTGAATTTTCTGCCCGAAGCAAATGGTGGGGCAATAATCCAAAAGGCAATTTTTGCCGGAGGATGTTTCTGGGGAGTTGAATACCATTTCAGCAAAATCAAAGGTGTCCTTTCTGTAAAATCGGGGTATACGGGTGGTGTGACTGAACATCCTTCATACCAGCAGGTTTGCACTGGAAAAACTGGACATGCTGAAGCTATCGAGGTCGATTTTGATCCTGCTCTGGTTAGCTATGAAACACTTGCAAAGCTGTTTTTTGAGATTCACGATCCGACCCAGCTGAATCGGCAGGGACCTGATATTGGAACGCAGTACCGATCAGCTGTTTTTTATGTTAGTGAAGAGCAAAAGATTGAGGCTGAAAAGCTTATCGCTGAATTGAAAACAAAAGGCTACAACGTTGTGACCAGCGTTGAAAAAGCGGGTAAGTTCTGGGAAGCAGAGTCATACCATCAGGACTATTACGAAAAAAATGGACATCAGCCATACTGCCATATTTATCAAAAGCGGTTCTAGTCAGCTGAGTTATGGATCATAGAGCATTATGAAATCATAAATGCCATAGAGTAACTCTTGTAGTTTTATTCTGGCTGTTTGCTTATCAAAATCTTTTTGATTGCCTCAATGAGTTCGTCAAGGTTGGCAAAATTGTCAATTTCATTTTTTGAGAGAAGAATTTCAATCTCAGTATTCTTTCCAAGAATTACAGGATAGTCGAACTTAAGATTGTATTTTTGCTCAAACTCATCTCTGTGCAGAAACTCCATTTCAAATGGCGAGCTTTCACGAAAGGCTCGCCATGCCTGCTTTTCAGTGAGTGTATCGAAAGTAAGTTTGCAAAGCCCACAGGAATAGGTTTCAGGACTGATGATTTTATGACCGATATCAAAGAGCCCACTTATGACCCCACTGTCGGCATTGTAGACAAATATGAGTTTCATGGGAATGCTTTTTTTATTGATTGATAACGATAAACCCCAATTTTAAGATTAACATCGTTTTCCCCTACGATGTTCCATTCCGGATTTGATCAATTCTATAAAAGAGTGTTACTGGTTTATCGGATACAGTAAATCGAGCACATCGTCAACGGTATTGCAGACCGAATAGTATTTGCCATATTGCTCTGTTATCATCTTTTCGTCTGCAATCCGTTTAAAAAAAAGAAGTAAAGGATTCCAGAATCCATTTAGATTAAGCAGAATAATTGGTTTATGATGGTGTCCGAGATGTTTCCATGTGATAACTTCAATCAGTTCATCAAGAGTACCAAAACCTCCAGGCAAAACAAGATAGGCATCCCCCCATTCAGCTAATTTCATTTTTCGCTCGTGCATTGTTTCAACCACATGCAATTCACTTAAACCGTAATGAGCAGCCTCTCGTTCTTCAAGAAAACGAGGTATTATACCTTTGACTGTGAAGTGGACCCCAACCACGAGACAAAAAGGGGCCGAGTTTAAGTTAGTATCCTGACCTGTTCATGCAGCGGAAAGGCACTGCTCCTTTGTTACTCCAGCCAGTTCTTCTTTAAGCTTTTTCTCCTGATACTTATCGA
>JAPLFE010000002.1 GCA_026390855.1 Chlorobiales bacterium
GCGAATATTATCTTTCCGAGCCCTACGATTAGCAGTTCTTGACGCTTTATAAATCCCATATGTAAGACTGGTTAAAAAATTTGCGCCTGACATTGTGATTGCCTCCAGCTAATAGTTTGACTTCCGATCCCCTCTACTAAAGTTTAACGGCAAATTCCTAGATGTTCGTGAATGATTTTAACTGAGGGAACCACCGTATTTTGCAAATATTCGGTGGGTTCATTTCTACCCCAATCGTAAGGAGAATGAGCACTTGGGTGTGAAAATGCGGCTACAAACGACTCATGGGAACCAAGTTTTACCTTATAAACGAAATCTGACACCTGACTTACCGAGTCAAACGATTTACTGATTGATTTCTGCCAAAAACCTTTTCCCTGAACAATTATCACCGACGGTTCAAGAACATGCATAACCTTTCGAAAATGGCCACGACAGTTGCTCATCATCGTCTGCGAGGCCTTTCCGTTACGCGTCCCGTCAAGGACGGCTGAACAAAGCAAGTAGTTAACAAGAGCAAATGCATCGAAAATATGAACGCGCTTGCCTTCAATCAACAGAAATTCAGAATTGTGATCGGTACCAAGTGGAATACCGAAAATCAATCGAAGAACGCTTGTCGTGCCTTTCATATGAGGATTCCTATACCTATAACCGTCCCCTGCTTTAAAGCGGCAGCCAAGACCAGAATCCATGATCATGGCATAACGAGCTTGGCAATCAACACGAGCTGGAGGATGCCCATATTCTTGACCAACCACAACGACACGAAGCGGAGAGCCATTGAGTGTCACACCGTAATATTTTCCTATGTGGTGAAGTTGACCCTCGTAAAATGCACCAGGGTGTGATGACTTACACGAGTTATAAGATGAGCATACGAAATCAGTACCAAGAACATGTTCTGTCAGGTATTGTTCAACCGCCAGAATCCTCTTTTCGGAATTTTGCTGATCAATCATAATAAGATCATTCTGAACGGGTGACTGTTATCAACAAAGTATTATACACATATTTTTTTCTTGTGCCGTGTTCGGCAGTCACTTAGATGCACATTCTATGAGTGTGATCGGCAAGCTCTTCGTTTTCAATTTTAATACCTATAATGTATTTTATCATAATTAAATCCGATAGTTACAACCCCATGTACCTCTACTCTCCCGCGAAATCTTCGGCGTGCAACTAATCTCACCAATGCTGCTATTTAATATCCTTGTTCAACTACTTTTCCATCCAGGCGAATAGATAATCCTCTACTGTCTTTGGTGTGCAACTTTTCTCTCCTCTTACTGTTGCGACGGTAATCCGTGCCTGGGTGTTGTCAGTTTATTTGTCTGCCCACCGCATAGCGGCAAGCGATGCCAAGCTGAGCATGAAAAAACCAGCAATGAGAGGCATGACAGTCCCGTTATAACACTGACCGATTATGGTTCCTGCAATGAGTGAAATGAAGGTTGACAGCGAACCTACAACACCCGCACCGATACCGGCGATTTTGCCAAGAGACTCCATAGCCAATGCGTTGAGGTTGCCGAAGAGTATTCCGGTACCGAAAAACGTTGCAAAAAGGTAAGCCATGAGCGTCCACAGTGGCGGGTGGCCATGATTCCCGAGCGCGAGAAGAAAGTATCCGGCTGAAAGTACGCTGATGGAAATGAGTGCACGTTTTGAAAGCAACTGCATGGCATGGCGAAGTACAAACCGAGCATTACTTAATGATGCACCACCTATCGAAAGTGCAAGAAAGGCGAAATAGTAGGGGAACGCCGCACCAAGCGCATACAATTCCTGAAAAATCTGCTGCGCTGAGTTCAGGTAACCAAGAAAAAAGCCGAATACAAGACCAGAGGTTACTGTATAACCTATTGCGCTGCGGTTGCGGAAAATCATCATCATGGTACTGATGATCTGCTTGAATGAGAACGGAACCCTTTTTTGCTCCAACAGGGTTTCGGGCTGACGGAGGGCAAACCAGACAAGCGTGAGCAACGCCAGAATGAGAAATGAAGCGAAAATGGCACGCCATCCTGCAAGAAACAGCATACCTTGACCGAGAGTCGGGGCAATAATGGGTACTATGATGAAAACCGTCATCACAAAGGACATGACACGGGCCATGGCACTGCCCTCGTAGCGGTCGCGGACAATTGCAACCGAGACAATACGGGGACCTGCCGCTCCGAATCCCTGTAGTAATCTCCCTGCCAGCATGACGGGGAGGGTTGTGGCGATGAGCGAGAGCACGCAGCCGGTTATGAACAGACCGTATCCTAGATAAATAGCCTTTTTGCGCCCGGAATTGTCTGACAACGGGCCGTAGAGCAGTTGACCGGAAGCCATTCCGAGAAAAAACAGGGAGATGATGAGCTGTGAGCTGTTGGTATCAACGACTCCAAGATCCCTGCCTATTTCTGAGAGGGCAGGCAGCATGGTATCGATGGAGAGTGCGACCAGCGACATCATCATCGCTGTAAGGGAAATGAATTCCGCAAATCCCAGTTCTGGAATTTCGCTTTTTTTCAGGAAACAGATCACAGAGAACGTTAAGAGAGAGATTCAAAAAATTGCAGAGGATGTCACACTACCGTCGTTTCCTTCTTATTCGAGTGCTGACCGAATAACGGACTTTTTTGATATGCCGCGACGGGTTGCCTCCATTTGCTCTACAAATTCTGTTCAGCGGGATATCAGGTGAAATTTTTTTTGCTCACATCCGTCAATTTTCCTGTTACATATTTATGTAAAATACTGGTAACGAGTGTGTGATATGGAATCCCTTCTTCCAATGCCTTGGTTTTTAATACCTCAACATCTCGTTTAGAAATCCTGACATTGATCCTGTAATCTTTTAAGGCTGTTTCTGATGCAGCCTTCATTAATGTTGTTTTAATTTCATCAAAATTATTTACTGATTTCCATTCTCCAGCTTCAATTGAGTCCAGAAGTTCTTTCTCATTATAGTCGCTCATAACTTCCCTCTTAATTTATAGTCTTTGGTATACTTTCTGCCGGGATACAATGTTTTCAAGGTCTTGATTTTTATCCAAGCCTGACTCTTAAATCGCGAAGCATTGCAAATGTATTAAGATACTCGACATTAAAAGCATCACAAACATTAGGAATAGGAATCCTTCTTCTTATAGTCGAATTATACTCTTCGTGCGTTACCACGACATAATTGTAAACAGCAGCATAGGCAACTAACCAAGAGTCAGCTAGATCAAACTGAGCAAATTCAGCTTTTGCAGAGGGAGAGTACTGCACATGTCTTTGAGACCATGCCATAATTTCAGCATATTTAGCCAGTACCAGGGCTTCGTCACATGGCACAAAAGAATCAATAAATGACCCATTTATCCAATCAACTAATTCATCAGAACCACGATTAATTTCATCCTTTACATGATCTATACTTTTTAATTGCCCACTATCAGCATGAATTAACAATTTATCCCAAAATACAGGGGCAATATCAAAGGCATAATAATGACGTGCGGCATTAATCAAGACATTGGCGTCCAATAGAAAGATCGAAGAGTTACTCATACTTTCTTACCAAATATCTCATCAGCATAAGTTTGAAATGTATCACGCTTCAATCCCGTTAAATGATAGGCTTCGGTATAAGCTGTTTTCCCCTCACGAACCGATTGAATCAACATTTGCCCAAAGCGGTTACCAATTCGAAGGTTCTGTGTAGGATAAAAATCACCGCCACCGGCATCAGATTTTTTTTTCGCTGCAAGCTCAATTTCTCTACTTTGCCATTCGCGATAATAATGGAAAAAACCCTCTCTCTCTCCTAACCTGATCGATTAGGCATAAAAAAAGCCCTCAACTTATAGGCTAAAGTGTTATATTGAAATGGGTAACGTCGAAATTACCACCCAATAAAACACAACCAATAGGTAGAGAGCTTCATGGCAAAAGATACACGGTTT
>JAPLFE010000003.1 GCA_026390855.1 Chlorobiales bacterium
TGTTGGAAAGCATGGTGATGAAAACACGATCAAAGCCTATGTTCAGAGCCAAGGTCGTGAATCGGAGTACAAAAAACTGCATTCACAGCAGTTGCGCCTCTTCTAATACCCCGTAGCTCTGCTGCGGGGATGCTTTATTAACCCTCCTTTTAGCTTGTAATGTAAGCGCTCCCTTAAAACCAGTTGCTTTACCTATCGAAAAGAGGTTAGGGGAGCTTTTTATTGCCGGTTTTATGGAAAGGTCAGTGCCAGCTAACTGCAACTAACCCATACCTAACAATAATAGAGGGGCATGAGTGCCGAGGAAATCGGTCAACTAACTCCAGCTAACCGGTTTTTTTTAGTATGTAGAGGCGGTTGGTTTATTCTTTAGATATATGAATTGTGAAAAAGACAATTATCGAGGTGTCAGGCTTAACACAGGTTTTTGAGCACAAATGAACACTATGATTTTACAGCTGGTTTTCAATGGCATGGTGTCAGGCTTGCTTCTTGCTTTGCTTGCAACTGGATTTAACCTGATTTTTAATACGACTCGAGTGTTCCATATAGCTCATGGCGGGTTTTATGTCGGAGGAGCGTATGTTTTTTATGCACTAATCCAATCCTTTCAAAGCCAGAGCCTGTTTCTTGTTCTCGTTGCAGCTCTAAGTGCTCTGTTCATTACCATGCTTTTTGCTTCGATTGTCGAAACACTTATTTACCTTCCGCTTGCCAGAAAAAAATCCGGTCAGGGCATTACTTTGATTTCTTCTATGGGCGTTTACCTTTTTATAGTCAATGGGTTAGCCTTGTTCTTCGGTAATGAGACAAAAAGCCTTCAACTTCCGCTTGGTGGAAGTATTGTCATTTTCAATATCGTTGTGGCGCCAGTCCAATTGGTTCAACTGGCGGTTTCTCTGTTTTTTCTTGTTGCAGTGCTGTTGGCATCGAAAGCTAAATGGTTTCTGGGCGTCCGGGCTATGATGAGTAACGAATCAGTTGCATCAGTGCTTGGTGTCAATACTGCTTTGATCAGATTGTTGGCGATTTCTTCAGGGAGTGCCCTTGCTGCAGTAGCTGCAATTCTTACTCTCTATGATACAGGAATAGACCCTCAAGGGGGAATGGCAATAACCCTTAGTGCTGTTGTTGCGGTTATCATCGGTGGCAGTCTGTCATTGAGAGGTACTATTCTTGCCTCAATCACTATCGCCTTGCTGCAGACGGCAACGGCATGGCTTCTTTCTTCCCAGTGGAAAGAAGGAATGACGTTTGTCCTGCTGATTTTAGTGTTTTTCTGGAGAACCGAAGGTATTGTTTCCTATAAGATGAGAGTTGAAGAACAATGAACTATCTACTGCACATATTGGTGATGGCCGAGATATACATCATCCTTGGTTTGGCAATGAATCTTCTTGCAGGCTATTCTGGTTTGCTTTCGCTCTCTCAGGCGGCTTTTTATGGCATCGGCGCCTATGCAACGGCCTTTCTGCTTGTTCATGCAGGGTATTCTTTTCCATAAGGTTTCGGGACCTGTTTTTTGTGCTTGCGACTCTTGCCTGGCAGGTCATTATTTTTACGGCGCTGTATAACTGGGTTTCGGTAACAAATGGTCCTTACGGAATCAGTGGTATTCCAAAACCTGTTATTTTTGGTTACTCGTTTGAGTCGCTTCCCCAATTCGCGTTGCTTGCTGGTGTTCTTTGTGCTTTTGTGCTGCTGTTTTTTTATGGTCTTCATAAGTCCCCGTTATCCCGATACTTTCAGGGTGTCCGGGACGATCAGCTTGTTATGTTGTCTTTTGGCAAAAACCCAGGGTATTACAAGGCAATAGCTATCAGTATATCCGCTGGAGTATCAGCGATAGCTGGCGCTCTTTTTGCCTGCTATTACAGCTATATAGATCCTACCTCTTTTACGCTCAACGAGTCTATTCTTATTCTATCCATCGTATTGATAGGCGGATTAGGGACCATTCGAGGCTCCGTGGCAGGTGCTCTTTTTTATGTCTTTCTTCCAGAGGTTTTACGGTTCGCCAACATTCCTGATGCATTTGCTGCAAATCTTCGAATGATGATCTATGCCCTTATTTTGATTGTTATGGTTCTTTACCGGCCGAATGGATTTTTCGGAAATTACAGATTCGAGTAATTTATGGACACGATTCTTGATGTCAGGCATATATCCAAGTCTTTCAATGGCCTTAAAGTACTTGATGATGCTGATTTTTCGGTAAAAGCCGGTACAGTTGCTGCTTTTTTTGGTGAGAACGGCTCCGGCAAGACGACATTATTTCATATTATTTCAGGTTTTTTAAAAGCTGATAGGGGGGAACTGTTATACAAAAATGTTCCAATACCGCATTCAACACCGATGACAGCGACTCGGCTTGGAATTGGTCGTGTATGGCAGAATCCAAGAATTTGCAAAAACCTCTCAGTTCTCGACAATCTATTGCTGGCCTCAAGGCATCATCCCGGCGAATCTATACTCAGTTATATCCTTCGGCCGGGGAAAATCCTTGCATACGAAAAAAGCGGAAAACTGAAAGCCGAAGAGAT
>JAPLFE010000132.1 GCA_026390855.1 Chlorobiales bacterium
AATACTACTCGCCGATATTTTGATGGGCAGACAAAATGGTACAATAGAACCGATACATTATGACTTTTGTGTATGTAATCACTCAATTTGACATTTATTTACGAAGCAGAGCTTCGGGGAATTGACCCTTAGAGATTAAACGACCGTTTATGGAGATAGTAAAATCAAATAAGTCAAAAGCTGATGGATGAAGCCCTTTCTTCAGTGCCGAAGGGAATCCCCTTGAATGGTATTTTTTCTGTTTCGTGAGTAATTAATGTTTTTTTCGTAGAGTCAAAAAATTACTTTATTATTAATTTTTTTGCCAATTATATCAAATCGGTACCACTTTTGTAAGTTTAAGTATTTTTCAACCATCTCTTATTGTCATATGGGTGGAAGTATCTTAAAATCATAGACATCATTACCAAAGCTAAATGGCAGGCTCCCGACCTGTTTCAGTTTTATTCGAAACGGTATATGCCTGCTTACAGGAAGACCTAATATCTTGAATGCCTGATACAGTGAGGAAAACTCTCCCACAAGCGTGCTATTTCGATGAACCCTGACCGCATGGTGTTGCTGCCTTTTTTTCCGGACTTCAGGATCTTCCCAGCTTTTTCTTACACCTTCTGAAATATTCTGATTTTTCTGCCCTTCATACGTACTTACAGCGTTCCCTCCATGTTTTACTTCTCTGATCATATTAAAAGGGATATCCGATATCCGTGGTTCTGCCCTCATATCTACCCCAGAAGTGATATGAATTGTTGACAAATCGGGTGTCGTGCTTAAAGCCGGAGGTTTTCCGCTCTGTAATATCTCCCCTACCTTTTTGAACGAATCGGCGAGTTGCGTCTTGCGACGATCTCTTTCCAATGGGTCTTTATGCCAAAATGCCTGAGGACTGGTATGATAAGTTTCGATCACATATAATTCCTGAAGTCTTGATATCTCGGGATATTTTCTTTTCAATCGCTTCCATAAATCTTTTGCTTCTCCCCCATGCAGCATCACAACACAAAGCTTGGGCAGCAAATCGATAATCGTTTTCAGAGGCAGGGTCCCTACTTCGAGTTCTGATGGAGTTGGCTTCCTGTTGATATACCATGGATAAGCGTTCCATGGAACAATATCCTCTGCTTGTATTTTAACTTCAGCAAAATAATTGCAGATCTTTTCGGCGGTTTTATCATCGTTTTCCATACAAATAAACCCGCTCCCTCCAGACGTATCCTGTGTTTTTGGACCCGGGTCTCTCATAACACTCAATAAACGGGCCTCGACACCTCCGTAAATAGGCGGAACGTAAGGAACTGAATCACTTCCGGCATCTTTACGGAGGGTATCGACATAATGATTGATCGGAGCAATATGAGGATCAAAACGATGATCCCATTGCCACTGGCGGAAAGCCGGATTTCTCATTAGTCGAGCCATAGTTTCTCTATTTTACTATTGAATAATACGTCAGTTTATTCCCACTTTAACTCCGGCAAGCCTGCCACAAGCTCTACGGTCTTCACACTGTCATTAATGATACTGAGCAGTAGGTCGAGGATTCCAAAACCAGACCTGCTTGAAACGGCCTGCATATTTGGGATCACTCTGGAGATAAGCCTGCATCAACTGCTCAAACCTGTCGCCTTAATCACGCTCGGGAGAATGAATGCTTTCGGTAATTCATCTGGATGCTCTGGAAGGTCATTGTAAAGGGGGAGAAAAATTTGAAATCACAACAACGTTCTCTTCTACCGGAAAGATTCAGTATAAATTGATCATAGATGAAATTAATACAATATAGTTACATCTTATATATTTTTCTTTTTCAGTTGAATTAAATTTTAAGTAGTGCACTTTTAAATCAAAAGTTTTTTCGACCCTCGTTTTTTCTTCCTGCGCTATCCGTAGCACGAATATCCAGTCTCAAAAGACCTTCGTTTAATGAGAGGGGGTAAGCAATAGACTCACATAAAATTTCCATGCTTAAATTTTATGTGAATCAATGAACAGGTACGAAGTGAGAGTACAAGCCTGGTTAGACTGTAGAAGGCTGCAGAAGCAATAATCATTTGTCATACAACTCATCTCTTTATTCGTCCCTGCAGGCGAAGCCATATACATCCCTCAAGGGAAACTTAGTTCACTGTTATTGGCAGATCATTTTACTGACAGGTACTTATCGAGAATGCGCCAAGTCCTCTCAACACTTGGAAGATGTTGTCGTAATATTTTTACATCCAGCAGACCGAGAAGCTCAAAGGATTTTTTCCCTTTTTCATACCTGGCCGAACAGTTTCGTGTCGCATGTTTAAGGAGGTCAAACAGCTCTTTCCGGTTCTTGCTTTCCAGGTTATTCAGCGGAGGTAATGCTGATTCCTGAAGATTTTTTTTAAAACATGCCTTCAGTGCATCCCTGTCGGTTGCAATCAGCGTTTCCATGCAGGTTGTCATAAAGAGCACTTGCTCATCTGAACTCTTTTCAGGTTTTTCCCATCCATCACGTTGTTTAAGATGCTCCCATGTTTTTTCGATATCCGCAACCGGATCTTCGCTGTCAATCCACAACGCGACATACGTATAGTTTTTACTTTGATGCGCAGCCTTGAAGTCACTGAACACAGAATTTCTGCTCCCGCAGGCTACCAGTCGCGGCATTTTCTCTTTAAAACCATTTTGTTGAAGCAACTTGTGAAAGCCTTCCCTGCAACGGCTGTTCAATTCTTTCGACTCTCCGCCTCCTTCCAGATAAATAACTGCTTTTACCACCGGGTTCCTCCAATCTCTCCGCGTGTCCAGAGCTGGCCTAAACGGTACTTATCAAGCCAGACGGACAATTCCTCCTTGTCCAAGTGCATCATGCTTGTTTTCCCCTCTTTTTTTTCACAAACAACAATGCTTTCTGGCGTTTCGGTCATGGCATCGACCAGGATATCAGAGTGGGTTGTAACGATAATTTGTGTTCTTTGCGATGCATCTATAAGCAAATCGGCAAGTTTTGGAAGAATATCGGGGTGAAGCCCCAGTTCAGGTTCCTCAATACAGAGCAGCTTTGGTGGATCTGGATCGCATAAAAGTGCCAACAGACTTAAATAACGAAGTGTACCATCCGACAGCCTTGTCGCCGGAATGGTGAACTCTCCTTCGGTAAAAAACACCTGCACCGTTCCACCTTCAACGTTAACATTGAAGTCATCCACTCCGCCATAGAGATCTTTTAATCCATTGAGGATAGCGGTTTTGGCTTTTGGTTCACGTGTTTTCAGGCGGTTCAAAAAAAGCCCTAAATTGGAAAAATCCTCTTCAAGTCGATCATTGCGTAAATCTGCTCTTTGGGGATTGCGGAAGACTGTATCCCTTCCGAAAGTCCAATCGCGATAAAATCGGAACTGTTCATACAGCTCAGCCAGTCCGGTTATTTCCGGGTATTGATCAGGATCCCTGCGCTGGGCAAGAACTGATAACTCTTCGCTTATTCCACCGACCCGTCGTTTCGTCACTTTAACTGCATTGTTAATAAGAGCTTTACCATGCTCATATCGATAATAGAGAAACTCATCATCAAGATAATGCGTCGCATTTTCTATTGTTTCGTCCACAAATATCACTCTCTGCTGTTCTCCTTTGAATGAAAAGAAGTGGCGAAGAGGCTGTTTATAATTTGAAGGTTGAGAGTAAGGGTTATCAAGAACAAGTTCTATTGTGGCAGGATTACTCGCATCTCCTTTCCAGATCCACTCACTGATTGTTCCGCCACGGCTGATAGTCCTTTGAAAATCATCGTTCGAAGGAGTTCGAGGAGTCGTTCTCACAAGAGCAAGTGCCTCAATCAGATTTGATTTACCGGAGCCATTCGTACCGATCAGTACATTGAGGTTTTTTAACTCCAAAGCTGGGCTACCGGACGCAAATGAGAGCAGATTATCCAGTTTGATACTGTGAATCATGGCAGAGTTCGTGAATAAACTTTTCAGGAGATAACGATAAATATACGCTTGTTTTATCTGTTTACTGAAATATACGCATAATGCGATGCGCTTTCGTGCAGATTCGGAACGTCAGGCCGGTCAGGAAATTCCAACACCATAGGCGATTTAAGTACTTCAACCGGACGAAGTTTTTCACCGGGCAACCGTTCGCGATTGGCTGGCAACAACGCTTGTTCGCCATGGTGAGCAATAATGCGTGAATTGGCTTCCCGGAGGGTAGCTTTTTTGATGTTCTGTCAATTCCCCACCCGCGGGGTGGGGAATTGCTATAAGATCAGCATATACCTGAAAAAGCTGCCGAAAATACCCGAGATTGGTCGACGAAAATCCTTTGCCGTACTGTTCACTCACCTGCTGCTCACCAAGGGAAGACTGTCATCCAAATACTCGGTAAAATCAATAATGATGCCCTATTTGATTATATATGATATATTAATTTGTATATATAAGAAGGTAATGTAGTGAAGCGCCATTTTCCTTAAGCCTATGAGGTATGAGTGCATAAATCATAGTAAATAAGGCTTTTAAAAGTAACGCGGATAAGATTCGGTGGACTTTGCATTATATATAATTTTAATATCGAGTGCGTTGTGGTATAAATCAGATTCATCTTTGAAAAAAATCAGCTGGGGAGCGGAAGATGGAAATCTCTGATTTTGATGAGTTGTGAGTATGTTGATTTTTTTCGTTAGGTGGGGGCGGGCCCGCTCAAGGATGAAAGGGCTTCAGAAGGCGTAGCCTTGCTAAGCCGCTTGGAATCTGAGAAAGGGATCAGACGATATATGCAAATTGATGGCACTTAAAAACGCATTGAAAAACCATGTGCATGAGAGGGGGTTACGTAATGCTTATTTTTCCGGTGAACGGACACAGTAAATCACGTTATGAAGTTATTTATTAAGAGTGTGGCCTGCTTTCTTGCCTTTTCCTGCTTTTCACTCACTCATCAAAAGTGTGTAATCGCAAACCCTTCACAAATCCCTCATGAACAGCTGAACAATCAACAGTTGGTGTCCGTAGTACCGGATGCTGAAACAGAAAAATATACCCTGAGGCCTGTTGATTCAAGGCCTGAATTTGAGCTGCATCCAGGTGTTGATTATGCCTCAGAGTTCGGAGTGTTTCTTGGTGGGGTTGCAACAGTTGAGGATTACGGTTTCAAAAAGGCCCCATACCGCTACCGGATGCAACTGGATGGAGGCGCTGCCAGCGCAAATGATATACGTTATAAATTACATTACAGCGGCGATTTTCGAACACTGATCAAAAATACATCACTTTTTGTTGAAGCCGGTACGTCAGGCCTTGATATCATTCACTTCTACGGGCTTGGAAATGAAAAATACTTTAATGGCTCAGGCTTAAAAGAAGAAGATTTCGAAATTTTAAATCAAATCACCTCATTAAGGGCTTCATTGAGCTATCCGATGGATACAATCTATAAATGGAGCGCAGGGATCGATGCGAAATGGGTAGACCTTTCCCTTAAGCCTGGTTCATTTAATGACCTGCAGAGAGCTGAAGTACCAGGGATCAATAATGATTTTGCCGGTAGTTTCACTCTTGGATTTCATTATGACTCAAGGGATAGTGGGGATGCAATTGAACAAGCTTCCCGATATGCAAAAAGTAATCCTGCATCTCAAGGCTCTACAACGGCACTCAGTGGCATGCTGATCGATGTAACAGGAAAGTATTATCCGGAATTTTTTGGCAATCAAAATGCATACGGAAAAATCAGTGGAGAAGTCCGTACCTATATTCCGCTTGTCTCATCCCGTTATTCAAGGGTTGTTTTCCGCCTTGGCGGAGAGAAAATCTGGGGTGATTATCCTTTTTATGAGTCAGCTTTCCTCGGCGGCTCTACCTCGCTAAGGGGTTATGACAAACAGCGTTTTGCCGGAGACGCTTCACTCTATGCCGGTTCGGAACTGCGTCTCTTTATGGGCACCTTCAAGCTCTTTGCGCCGATTAAGTACGGCCCGCTGTTCTTTGCTGAAACTGGCAGAGTGTTTGTAGACGGGGAGGATTCAGATGCATGGCATACGGGTGCAGGCGGGGGATTATGGTTCAGCCTTCCTGAGTCGCGCTATACAGCAACCATTGCCTTCGGAAAGGGGTTTGATAACGGCCGTCTGATGAATGATTATGGCATCTATGTCAGGACAGAATTCAGCTTTTAGTAGAGATTCGATGTTTCCGTTGCGGAAATTCATTTGAGAACGGTATGACCCTCATGCCACTCCATGAGCATGGCCGACCTCTTCAAGAATTTCTTTTGCTCGTGCAGGCTGAAGATTACAGTAAGGAGGACTTAGGGACGTTGTTGAGTAGCGATCATAAGAAAATACAGAAGGAAATATTGAGGGGCTTTTAAGCCAGCTGAAAGACAGTGCCCGCCAACCTCGCCATTTATCAGTCCCATAAGTAGCATGCGTCCGACTAGCCTTATTCTTCGCTCTCAAGACTCAGCGCTTTGGCTTTCCAAGCATGAACCCGAAAAGCATTCCGAGCTGGATACGGAAGGAGAGTCGGTAAGCGAAAGAATGTTTGAGAAGATGTACTTATTTTGATACATTTTTAAATGAATAAGCCCACACTTGAAGTCAGGTTCTATCGAACTGATAGCGGCAGTGAGCCGGTACGAGATTGGTTACGGGAATTGCCAGCTATAGACTGAAAAATCATAGGCGACTCCGAAGTCCGAGTTGCAAGTGGCTAAAACAAGAATGCGGAGTACGTGATGAACAAGAACAATATTGGCAGCAGTTTCGATGACTTTCTTAAAGAAGAGGCTCTTCTGGATGAAGCTACTGCGGTAGCCGTAAAGCGAGTCATTGCCTGGCAAATTGCAGGGGAAATGAAGGCGCAGAATCTCACCAAGTCATCTATGGCGATAAAAATGCATACCAGTCGGGCCGCACTTAACCGCCTGCTTGATGCTACAGATACAAGCCTTACCCTGACGACCCTTTCAAGCGCAGCATCTGCGTTGGGCAAAAAATTCCGGATTGAGCTAACCCCCTGAATCCAGAAGATCACAGCATTAATAATCCCATTCAAAAGAGCTGATGCTGATCAGGGTTATGTCCATCTTTTATCAGTCCCATAAGTCCTATAGGCCATATTCTTCTCTCTCTGATCATCCAAGCCTGAACCCGAAAAGCGACTCAAGATTATATGCATCCCATTGCGGAAATTCATTTGAGAATGGTATGACCCTCATTCCACTCACTGAGCATGGCCTCGCCGACTGGTTTAAAGTCAGGATAATCTGATATGTGCCGTTGCACACCCGCAAGAGTTTGATCGACAGCATTGCCGACCTCTTCAAGAATGAGTTTTGCTCGTGCGGGCAGAAGATTACAGTGCATGTGTGCAAACGCAATAAGGCGCTTCTGTGTCGGAAAGCGCTTGGTGCCGTCAAGGGTAAGTGCAAGGGAGTCACCTTTGAGGTAAGCTGTGGTTGAAACAATATCAAAGGCTGGCATTGCGCTTAGAACCGCTTTTTTTCATCACGTCAGTTTTTCAATCTATTCCGGAATTGTCGGAGCTCTGTTTCGTATGCAGGAGAGCTTCTCAGGATGCTATTGTCAATAGCGCGGCACCAAAAACACCGGCGCTGTCACCGAGAAGTGGGCGAAGCAGTGGGATCCTGAGCTCGCTGTTAAACAGAAACTTTTCTATGGCCTGCACTGCTTCTTTGGAATAAAGCTGTTCAACCTGCCCTACGCCACCCCCGAGAATGCAGACATCTGGATCGAGTATGTTAAGCACGTGAGCCAGAGCTTTACCAAAATAAAACAACAGACGCTCAAGTGTTTCAGCTGCTGCAGCATCCGTGCCTGCCATAGCAGCAATCCTTTCAAGTGGGCTGAACCGACCGCTTAACTTTTGATAATACCGTTCAAGTGCCGGGCCCGAAATCACTGTCTCCACACAGCCTCGCTGGCCGCAATAGCAAAGATCACCGTCTGGAATAAGTTCATTGTGGCCCCATTCTCCTGCAATACCATGAGCACCATGGCGCACCCTGCCATTGCATACAATGCCTCCGCCCACACCGGTACCGAGAATAATACCAAATGCTGTTTTCGAAGGGTCACACATGATTGTTGAAGCTGCGCCCGGCATGGATTCTGCCAGGGCAAAACAGTTCGCATCATTTTCTATTGCAACCGCCCTGTTGAGAACTCGTTCAAGGTCGTGTTTCAGGTCACAACCATTCAGGCATACGGTATTGGAATTTTTCATGATGCCTTGCTCTGCATCATAGCGTCCAGGCGTCCCGATACCTATCAGTTCAGGTACAGCAATCCCCGACTCCACCGAAACCATCTCAACCAGTTGCCTGATGCGTTCAAGGATATGATGGTAGCCCCCTGTCGCCTCCGTACTGATCCTGCGGCGTATCAATGGCTTCATGGAGTTGTCGATCACCACGACCTCGATTTTGGTACCTCCAAGATCAATTCCCCAGAAGTTTTCAGCCATCGCAATAACTTTTTTTACGCATGATACGCACCTGAATAACGTTCTTCCATACCCACGAAACCATCAAGTAAACCATGATGGCACTGAAGACTCCAATCAACATGCCAGCAAGAACATCTCCAGGATAGTGAACGCCTACATACACCCTCGAAAACGCTACGGCTGACGCGTACAGAATCATGGTAGTGGTAAAAAGCTTTTCAACCAGCTCTCCCTTGTGAAAAAAAATCCAGATTACTGAAGCTGATGCTGCTGAATTTGCCGCATGGGATGAGGCAAACGAATAGCTTCTTGTCTGATTGATAAGCAGACGGACATGCTCAAGAGCAAAGCAGGGTCGGGTACGCTGAACGAGGGGTTTAAAAATGCCTGACGCAATAACATCAGCCAGACCAACGGCAAGAAGAGCAAAACAAAGAATCAAAAAGCCGTCTTTACCTTTCCTGACAAGAGTAAAGAGGGCTGCCAGAAAAAAAATATGTCCCGACAGCCTCTCTCTGGTCAAAAACACCATGAGATCATCGGCTGCCGGGTGAACCATATGAAGGTTCAGCAGCTGGAACAGCCATACATCAGCCTGCTCAATCAGCGCCATAACTTTTTTTTACTTTTTAGCTCCCCCTTTTTTCTGTTTCGAGGATGAGCTGGAGGGTGAAGTCCCAAGGTTTATTTTCGGCAAATCGTCAGTGGTCGTGGTTTTATTGATATAAAACTGTTGAGCGACACTGAAAACGTTAAACATCAAATAATACAAACCAAGGCCGGCAGGCATATTGTTAAAAAACAGCAGCATCATGGCTGGGAACATGTAAACCATGACTTTCATCTGCTCATTGGTCTGGGCTGTAGGAGTGATTTTCTGCTGAACAAAAACGGTCACCGCCATAAGAATCGGGAAAACCGCAATATGATCTCCATACATAGGAATACTGAAACCAAAATCCAGAATAGAATCAGGAATCGATAAATCCTTCACCCAAAGCAATCCCTGTTGACGAAGCTGAATCGAGGAACGGAACACATAAAACATCGCATAAAGCAGTGGCATTTGCAGCAGCACAGGTAAACATCCTCCAAGCGGGTTCACTCCAGCTTCCTTGTAAATTCTACCTAACTCACCTTGCAGTTTTGCTGGATTATCCTTGTACTTCTCCTGAAGCTCCTTGAGCGCTGGCTGCAGCGCCGACATTTTTTTCATTGACTTCGTGGAAGCCATCGAAAGAGGATAGGTTACCAACTTGATGAGAAGTGCAAAAATGATAATGATAAGACCATAATTACCAATAAAAGTGTTCAGCCAGCTGAATACCGGTAAAATGATATACTCTGCAAAAGGTCTTGTCAACCAGTCCCATCCGAAATCCATGATCTTTTCAAGATCAGCTTTCTGTGCCTTGACAATATTATAATCCAGCGGTCCCATATAGATGCTGAAACGGTTATCGACCACATTTCCTGCTGAAGGGACTCCCATTTTCAGGGCAACCACATAATCCGCGAAATCACCGGGCTTTCTTTTCCCGTCCATAAAAATCCCTTCCGTGCGTCCCTGCGGCATAAGTGCTGCAACAAAATACTTGTTGCGGACAGCAACCCATTTGGCCTCCCCCGACTGTTCTTCACGATAAGCCTGATTCTCCTTGCTTGCCGCAAGCTTTACCACACTTCCGCCAAGGTATGCAGTGGCAATTGCGCTCTGCGACTCATCCTGCCGGTTCTTTTCTGAATAAGCAAGACCTCCATCCCATTGCAACTGGTATTCATTGCCGGCAAGTGCATTTCCAAACCCAGTCAGCTTGACATCATAGTCAACCTTGTAGCTGTTGCCTCCAAACAGATAGGTAATATCAATACCCTGCTGAGGAGCAACATCAAGGTGGTAGCGAACCGCATAACTCTCTTTTCCAGTGATGCTTCTCAACGTATCAAGTGTTACACCACGGAAATACAGATCGCGTGTATCGATTTTCTTTCCTTCCTTGGTAAGAAAAAGAAGCGAAAGAGCTCCGTTTTTGCTATTGCTTATCAGGTCAAACGGCTTGCGATTGTTATCCAGATGCTTTTTAAGCACCAGAGACTTCAATGTTGCGCCTTTTGAAGAAAGTGTTGCACTAAAAAGATCGTTTTCAACCCTCACCAGCTGCTCTTTACCTCCGGTAGCCTGAGCAAAAACGCCAAAATTTTCAGCGGCAGGAACGGCAAGTGCCTGAGCTTCCGGCAGCTGACGCTCTACCTTCTCCGTTTTTATCGCTGTTATCGGCTTTGCCAGCTTTTTATCGGGCGACATAAACTGAAGCCAGACAATCATGATCAAGCCAATAAGCGCAAGACCGGTTACTGAATTTCTATCCATTACCAATCACTTTTATTATTTATTCTATGAAACTTTTTTACTTAAGGGTACTGGATCAAATCCTCCCTTTGAAAAGGGATTACATCGAAGAATACGCCACACAGTCAACCATGAGGCGTAAAAAAAGTTATGCCTTTGAAAAGCTTCAAGAGCATAACTTGAACAGGTAGGAATATATCTGCAGGACGGGCCAAGCAAAGGCGAAAGAAATGCCCGATAAAATTTTATCAACAAAATCGGCACCTGATTAAATAATCTCCAGCTACTCATTCTTATCTCATCCTTTATCCGGAAAACCATTCTCCCATCATGTTCGCCTGTAATATATCAAAGCCAATGACATCTTTACGGCAGCCCTTCAAACAAGGGTAATATGCTGCAATAATCTTCTTATTTCCTCCCTGAATGCATCAAGATCCGGAAAAGTTTGTCTTCTCCCCATGTAAAGAAAAGCGATGCAGAGGAGTTTCTGTTCACGTCTTTTGTCCGGAAATTCGACACTGCGCTCTACACATGATTTCTCAAGCCGGTAAGCTTCTCGCATCATTCTTTTTACCCTGTTGCGATGAACAGAAGAAGGGAGTGTTTTTTTACTCACTGCAAACAGAATAGCCGGAACCCCCAGAACACAATTATT
>JAPLFE010000025.1 GCA_026390855.1 Chlorobiales bacterium
TGTTGGAAAGCATGGTGATGAAAACACGATCAAAGCCTATGTTCAGAGCCAAGGTCGTGAATCGGAGTACAAAAAACTGCATTCACAGCAGTTGCGCCTCTTCTAATACCCCGTAGCTCTGCTGCGGGGATGCTTTATTAAAACATTTTTTCAACTTCCTCAACATCAGCAGTTCCTCCCCTTTTTCGCCTCAAGAACCCGTTTTACATTTCTATATCTCTATTACTCATCACGAAGGGGCTTTTTCGCTCGGCTCAAGTTATTTTATTACTTTAGCAACTGTCGCAATAGAATGGGATGCTGATTTGTTAAGCCCCAAGCCAAAAAGCTACATGGCAAAAAGCGGATTAAGGCACTTAAATTATAAGGTATTATGGAGACCACTGAACAACCGAAACTAAAAAGAGACGATATTATAGAGTTGAGAATCACCGACCAGGCAGAGAAAGACCAGTGTTTTGGACGGCTTGATAATGGCATTGGGGTTATGGTTGGCGGGATGCTTGCGGTCGGTGACCTGGTTTCGGCCAGGATTAAAAAAGTCCGGCAGCGCTATATAGAGGCGGTCGCGGTTGAGATACTTGAACCTTCACCTGACAGGACTACCCCACTCTGCAGCTATTTCGGGGTTTGCGGAGGGTGCAAACTGATGCACATTCGCTATGAGGCGCAGCTGCAGTACAAGCAGAAAAAAGTAACGGATGCCCTGGAACACATCGGGGACTTTGTAGCGCCTCCAGTCTCCCCTGCGCTTGCTTCGGCAGATCCGTTCCATTACCGGAACAAGATTGAGTTTTCGTTTTCAAACCTGCGGTATCTTTTGCCCGAAGAGCTTTCGATGGAAAAGTTACTTCGGCCCAAGAATTTTGCCCTTGGCTTTCATACCCCCGGTAACTTTGAAAAGGTGATTGATATAGACTACTGTTACCTCGCTAAGGAGTCGATGAACCGGGTGCTTACCCTGACCAGGGAATTTGTACTTGCCAATTCACTGGAACCCTATTCTGCCAAGGCGCATACCGGGTTTTTACGGAATCTTGTGGTGCGGTTCAGTGAAAACCGTGAAGAGGTGATGGTTAACCTTGTGACCTCGTGGTATGACGAGGAGCTTATGCAGCGTTACAGGATGTTCCTTGAGTCAGGAATGCCGGAACAGAAGATGACGGTGGTCAATAATGTGACGAAAAAGTTGAATACGGTTGCTACTGGCGAAGAGGAGTTTACACTCAGTGGAGATGGCTATATTACTGAGCGGCTTGGTGGACTTGATTTCAGGATTTCGGCAAATTCATTTTTTCAAACCAACTCTTCACAGGCGGAGGTACTCTATAACAGTATCCTGGAGGTTGCAGGACTGAAAAAGGATGATACGGTCTATGACCTCTACTGCGGGACAGGCACGATAACGCTCTATCTGGCAAAATACTGCCGGCAGGTTCTTGGCCTTGAAGTGGTTGAAAGCTCTATTAAGGATGCGCGGAACAATATGGCGTTGAATGGGATCAGCAATGCGGCTTTTTTTCAGGTTGATCTGAAGGATTTTCATGCCATGCTTGATACGCTTGAAAACTATGAAGCTCCCGGGGTTATTATTACTGACCCTCCACGGGCTGGGATGCATGCTAAGGCGCTTGCGACGATGATCAGACTCCGGCCGAGGCGTATAGTGTATGTAAGCTGTAACCCTGCCAGCCTTGCGCGCGATGGGAAAGAAATATGCGAGCATGGATATGCTCTGTTGTCGGTGCAGCCGGTTGATATGTTTCCGCATACCAGCCATATTGAGAGTGTTGCCTGCTTTGAGAGGATTGGGCCGTGCTGAAAGGGCCTGCTCTGAAGAGCGGAGTTTATCAGTCCCCACAAGGAACCAGGGGAATTGATAAACTCCGCTCCGCTTCAGGAGCTCCCTCTAGAATGTGTAGGGTTATTTTCCGCCGGCTTTGAGGAGTTTGCGGCGTTCTTCTTCGGTTAGCGAACCATAGCCACGTTCGGAGATTTTGTCGAGTATTGCGTTGATTTCGGCTTCTGAAATCGGCGGTTCAATTCTATTTTGCCGATGAAGTCGGGGTCCGTTTTTGGGCTTTATCGAGGAGCGGAGTTTACCGAACAGTCCTGAAAAAGACCACTCTGCTCGTTTTATGGAGATGTAGATGAAGCCGATCAGCATTCCGCCGAGGTGTGCGAAGTGGGCGATGTTGCTGCCGCTGCCCATGGTTCTGCTGCCGAAACCGGAGAAAAACTCTATGAGCGCGTATCCGGCAATGAAATATTTAGCCTTGACGGGGAAGAGAAAATACAGGAAAATGTAGCGGTCGGGAAACATCATGCCGAATGCAAGCAGGACGCCGTAAATTGCTCCTGAGGCTCCGACGGTTGGGTATTGCTCGCCTACAGTTGCCAGCAGGTTGATCACTCCTGCTCCGATGCCGCAGATAAAGTAATAGGTGTTGAATTGCCGGGTGCCCCAGTAATTTTCTATTTCAGCTCCGAACATCCAGAGTGCAAACATATTGAAGAACAGGTGTGTTCCTCCACCGTGCAGAAACATGTAGGTGAGGGGTTGCCATATCCGGAAGTTGCCTGAGCCGAGAGGCCAGAGTGAGCCGAGGTTGAGAATAACTTCGCCGAATGGAGTCAGTTGCAGCGCAAAGACTGCAACGTTAATAAGTATAATGGTTTTAATTGCCGGGGGTATAACCTGAAAGCCGCCGGGACTGTATGGCTGATTCGAATAGTTCATAGATATCATTCTCGCCATCCCGCTGCTCATCAGCAGCGGGAAACGGTGTCATCAAAGTTAAATTCCGTAAAGAGTTTTAATGTACGGAACGGGTTAATCGTTCAGTGCCGCGATACCTGGAAGTTCTTTGCCTTCAAGGAATTCAAGGCTTGCACCTCCTCCTGTAGAGATATGGGTAATCTGTTTTGCAAGACCTGCTTTTGCAATTGCTGCTGCGGAGTCGCCGCCGCCGATAATTGTTGTGGCTCCTTTTGCGGTAGCTTCGGCTAATGCCTGTGCGACAGCCATTGTGCCTGATGCAAAATTATCTATTTCAAAGACACCCATCGGGCCGTTCCAGAGGACTGTACGTGCTGAGAGGATTTCGTTGCGGTAGGTTTCGGCTGTAAGTGGTCCGATATCGACACCGATCATGTTTTCGGGGATACTGGTGATCATTTCAGCATGTGCAGGGGCAGTTGCTGAAATTTCGGGGGCGACAATGACGTCTACTGGAAGAAGCAGTTTTATGCCTTTCTCTTTTGCCTGTTCCAGAATTTTCAGTGCAAGTTCGACCTTGCTGTCTTCGACCAGTGATTTGCCAATCTGGTACCCTTGTGCCTTGAAGAAGGTGAAGACCATTGCTCCGCCAATGAGTACGGTATCAACTTTTTTGAAAAGGTTTTCAAGGACATCTATTTTCCCTGAAATTTTTGAACCGCCGAGAATAGCGACAAAGGGCCGCTCAGGTTCCTGGAGTGCTTTGCCAAGATAAAGCAGCTCGCGTTCTATGAGGTAGCCGGCTACGGCTGTTTTTATAAAGTGAGTAACTCCTTCTGTTGAAGCATGGGCTCTGTGTGCTGTACCGAATGCGTCGTTGACATACACTTCGCCGAGTGAGGCAAGTTCTTTTGCAAAATCGGGATCATTTGCCTCTTCTTCGCTGTGAAACCGCAAATTTTCGAGCAGGATCACTTCCCCGTCCTTCAGTGCCAGTACCTGCTGCTTAACCTCAGAGCCAATGCAGTCGTTTGCCATGGTCACTGGGCGATTGAGGAGTTCCGAAAGTTTTAATGCTACGGGTGCAAGCGTGTATTCGTTATTGACTTTTCCTTTTGGTCGTCCTAGATGGGACATCAGGATGAGGCGCCCACCTTCGTCGAGCACTTTTTTGATGGAAGGAAGGGACTCAACAATTCTTTTGTCGTCGGTGATGTTTTTATTGTCGTCAAAGGGGACGTTGAAATCAACGCGCATTAATACCCGTTTGCCTTGAATTGAGATATCCGACAAGGTCTTTTTCTGCATTGCTCTGAGGATTGGTGGGTTAAAAAAAACACATTTGTAATGTACTATGATATAATCAATTTACTTAACAGGTTGATGCGAGATTATAGAAGGAATCTCTCGTTATCATTGCAGAGTGTTGCGGCGTGCAGTGCGGTATTTTTTGATGTTTTCGTGGTGCTCTGCAAGCGATTCGGCGAAATTGTGCCCGCCTTTTCCTGTGGCAACGAAGTAAAGGTAGTTGGTATTTGCCGGGTTAAGCACGGCTAAAATTGATGCTGATCCGGGATTGCATATTGGTCCTGGCGGGAGGCCGTTGTGGCGATAGGTGTTGTAAGGAGAGTCGGCGGCAAGGTCTTTGTAGTACAGGCGTCGGGCTGTGCCTCCAAGAGCGTACTGGACGGTTGGGTCTGCTTGCAGACGAATGTTCTTTTTAAGGCGGTTGAGATAGACACTTGCTACCAATGGTTTTTCCTGGTCCAGTGGGGTTTCGGCTTCAACTATGGAGGCAAGGGTCAGTAAAGTGGTTTCAGTAAGGCCTTCTGAGGCTGCGGTGTTCTTTAATTTATCGGTATAAAAATGCCTGAATCGTCCGATAAGAAATGTGGCGGCTTCTTCGGGCGAACTTGCCCATAAAAAGTTATAGGTTCCGGGTAAGAGATAGCCTTCGGCATTTTTTGCGGGAATGTTATGCCGGGCAAGGAGTCTGCTGTCGGATGCTGCTGCCATGAACTCTGTTGAATCCATATCCAGTTTTTTGGACAGGAGCCTTGCAATATGCCGAAGAGGCAGGCCTTCGGGAATAGTGACGCGTACCTCATCCTGCTTGTGGGTGTGCAGGTAGTACATGAACCAGAAATTCGACATTTCGGGGGGGATGGTGTATCTGCCGGGTTTGATATGCTGCAGATTGGGAAGAATACGGCAGGTTACCTCTACCGGCCATGTGCTTTTAATTGAGCCGTTATGGTACAGTTCATCGATAATGGATTTGAAGTCTTTCCCTCTGTGAACAATTATGTGTGTTGTTCGGGAGGCCGTGTTGAGCCCCGGCAGGAAGAAAAAGCAAGCCAATGCTGTCAGCAGAATGGCTCCAGCGGTGAAAAGGAGTCGACGTGGAAGTGCTTTTTTTGAAGCCATTGTGTGGAGAATCTCTTAACTGGTGTGAATGCCGGGATGACTTTTTTTCCACTCATGCTGATAAAGGCGGGTCTCTTCGATGATGCAGAGGTAAATTTTTTCCATGGTATAGTTTTTCTGTGGGGAATCGGCATGGGTCAGCACATTGTGCAGGACCTCTTTTTCCCGTTCGGGCTGGAGTACCTGCTCTCCGATTTGTGATTTCAGTGCGCTGATATTTTGAGCGCATTGCAGCCTTTCAGAGAGGAGTGAAGAGAGCTGCTGGTCGATGGCATCGATTTTCTTTCGCCAAGTGTCGAGTTCCTGCCTATGCGAAGTATGGTTACTGGTGCTGTCAGACATCATGTTCGTTGTTGTTAAGTGTGGCGGATAGAGGCTTAGAAAAAGTATAAAAAAAAGGAGTTGGGATGCTCTTAAGATTTGTTGCGTGTGAAGAGCTTGATCCATCGGTCAACTTCCTGGTCGCTCAGTGATTTTTCGTTGAATTTTTTCTCTTTGAAGGACAGGTATTTGGGGTGGTTTTCTTTATGGCTTAAAGGGACACGTGTCCGGTTTTTATTGAGTTGTAGTGCAAATTCCTCGGATTTTATGCATGTCGCGCCGAATGCTGTGCCATACCGGCGAATTTCATCGTCAGAACTAACAATAGTAACCTTTTTTACTTTTGTGTTCAACGATTTTACGTAATCAATGATCCATTGATCGGCGCTTTTCGAAACAGGGGTAAAAACAATATGCAAGGGAGCTCCGAAAGCACTTTCTCTTGGGCCGCCTTTTCCATCATAGACAATGGTGATGGGACATTTATTTGCCTGCTGAAAACTGAGCAGCTGTTTTTCGGTATCCTGCCGTAAAACCTCAAGTGATGCTGAGGTCGGTGATGGGTAAAGCTTATGGATTAAATTATATCCGTCCACCACAATCTCAATATTCCTGGCTTTCATGGTGAACTTTACCCTTTAAAATATAAACAGCATCTCCTTTATAAAATAGCTGAATATTTTTTTTGTGCATCCTTTTTTTATACATTTTAAGTGGTGAGTTGTGGTAAAAAATGGGTGGAATTGCTTATTTGATATAGTATTTTTCTTTTTTTGCCACTTATCAGCTGTTGTAAGCTGGTTTTGGTGGATATTCGATGCATAACGGAAGCTAACACAGGGTTGCTACATCCATCATGGCTGGCTTTATAGGAAAAGAGATACATGCTGTTGATGAAAAAGGTCGACTGATGATTCCTGCGAGGTTTCGCAGGAAGTTGGGCAAAGGTGCTTCGGATGATTTTTTAGAGAAGGCTTCGGAGCAGCTTGAAGGCCTTTATATCATGAAGGCTCCTGATCGTTCCCTTGAACTGTATGAGCCTTTTATCTGGGCTGAGATGAGAAAAACAATTTCCGCGCTTTCTGATTTTAATCCTGAAGAGCGGCTTCTGAAGACATTGATGTATGAGAGTCTTGAAGTTGTAGAGATTGATCGTCAAGGGAGGGTTGCGCTGTCAAAAGAGTTTCTTGATCATGCTGGTATTACGAAAGAAGTTGTGATTATAGGTGCTGATACAAAAATGATTATTTGGGATCCGGAACGCCTTCAGGCGGTCTTGCTGGAGAATGCAGGACGTTTTGCAGCCCTTGCAGGAAGGTATTTTTAAAGCTAATGACACAAAGTACATATCATGAGCCGGTACTTGCGGCAGAGATTATTGCATTCCTTGTCAGAAAACCCGGTATTTATGTCGATGGGACTCTTGGAGGGGGAGGCCATTCGCTGGCGATTCTGCGTGCCTTAAGTGCGGCTGGATACCTTGAGGGATCGCTGCTTATTGGGATTGACCAGGATGATGCCGCGTTAAAAGAAGCTGGTGAAAAACTCAAGGAGTTTGAAGCCGTCACGGTGCTGGTTAAAGGAAATTTTCAGGGTATTGGTGGTATTGTCCAGCGTGTCAGTCGTGAAAAAGGGTTGCAACCTAAGGTTATGGGGATTCTGCTTGATCTTGGTGTGTCGTCGTTTCAGATTGATACTGCGGAGCGGGGGTTCAGTTATCTCAGAGAAGGGCCTCTTGATATGAGGATGGATATGAGTGCGGTGGTAAGCGCTGCAGATATTATCAACTCTTATGATGAGAAGGAGCTCGCAAGGCTTTTTTACAGGTATGGAGAAGAGCCAAGAAGCCGCAGTATTGCCAGAGCGATTGTTGCATACCGGCTTAAAAATGGATCGATTAGCGGAACAGAGGAGCTTGCCGGGATTATTCGCGGTAATGCTGCTGGTAAGGATAAGATTATCAAGACTCTTTCGAGAGTATTTCAGGCCTTGAGAATTGAGGTGAACGCTGAGCTTGATGTCCTTCGCAGTGCGCTGGATGATGGCATTGAGTGTCTGGATAATCAGGGTCGAATGGCAGTAATCAGTTATCATTCTCTTGAGGACAGGATTGTTAAAACCGTATTTGCTGAAAAAGCTCGGAGCGATTGGGGCCCTAAAGGGGTTGGGTTGAGGGAGCCTCTGGAGAGGGGGACGGTATCACTTATTACCCGGAAGCCTCTTTGTGCAACCCAGGAAGAGATAGATTCAAACCCGAGAGCCAGGAGTGCAAAATTGAGGGTCATTGAAAAAATTTCAAAGGGAGTTTCATTGTGAATGTCAATAATGGCTTTGTTGCTACCTTAAACAGGTTTCATCCGCGTGTTAACGTTTTCAGGGGAACGATGCCTGAGAGCAGGGTTGCCGAAAGGCGGGTCGGCGGGGTTGAAGAGATTCTTTTGCCTGAAGATAGCTCGCTGAAAGGGGGCGGTTCAGTGTTGTCGCAGAAGGAGAGGAAAGGCTCTGGTTTCAGGGAGCTGATCAGTAATGCGCTTGAGATTGATATCAGTGAAATATTACGACCGAAGTCTTTTTTGTACCTCCTGGGTGCAACGGGGATTTTTCTTTTGCAGACCTATAATACCCTTACGATTATCAGTCTGGCTCAACAGAATGAAAAGATTCGTGAGCAGATACATATGACCTCCAGTGTGATAACCACACAGGAGCTGAAAGTGCATGAGTTGCATAGTATTCATAATATCGCACAAGATGCAGCCTCTTTAGGGCTTGTAGCGTCCAGTGTTCCTGCGGTGCATCTGGAGCCTTGAATTTTATGGCGCCGAACAATCAGGAGCCCCTGAATGAAAAGCCTCATGTTCAGGGTGGGGGTGATCATGAGTTTGGCTTGCGACTTGGTATTGTTGTTGGGGTGTTTGCTGTGTTTATTGTAGCAATCATTCTCATGTTGCTCAATATTCAAGTTGTCAATGTTAAGAAATACAAGCAGAAAGCAACTCGCCAGTATGTACGAGTGATTACAGAAAAGGCGCAGAGGGGGGGGATTCTTGACAGGCATACCCGTAGGATGGCTGAAAGTATAGAAACCATTTCTTTCTATGCCGATCCTGTGATTGTGAGGAATACTCCGCTGTTTAATGATAAAGGTAAGTCGGTTGTTAATAAAGTGACCCGGAAGCAGAAGGTTTATGATAATTCTGGGGCTGTAGCGGCGCTTTTTGCCCGGCATTTTGGGGGTAATAAGGCGGTGTATCTTAAGGAACTGCATCGACGTACGGGGGTAGCTGTGCTTGCCAGGAAAATTCCCGTTGTAAAAGCTTTGCCGCTGATGCAGGAAAAAATTCCTGGAGTTTGGTTTGATAAGGTGCAGCAGCGGTATTATTTGAACGTGGCTGCTCAGGTAATTGGTTCTACCGATATAAAAAATGAAGGGAGCAGTGGGCTTGAGCTTCAGCTCAACAAGGCCCTGAAGGGTATTGATGGGACGAGAATTTATCAACGGTCTGCTACTGGAAAGCATTATCCTGCACCTGATGCAAAACAGCAGGATCCGGTAAAAGGCAACACGGTCCAGCTGACCATTGATGCGGATGTTCAAAGTATCGTAGAAGATGAGCTTGCAACGGCGGTCGATAAATTTCATGCGGATGCATCGGCAAGTATTGTTATGGATGTTCGTACCGGGGAGATTATTGCCATGGCCAACAACCCTTCTTTTGATCTGAATCAGAGAGCGACTTGGTCGGCGGAAAGGTCGCGCAACCGGGCGGTAACTGACAGTTATGAACCGGGGTCGACGTTCAAGCTGATTATGGCTTCTGCGGCAACGGAAGTTCTGAAGAGAAAGGCGGAGGACAGGGTGTCGGGGATGAACGGTATTATGCCCATTTATAACCTCTTTATCAGGGATCATGAGCCGTATGGGAATATATCGTTCCGTGAGGCTATCATGTATTCAAGCAATGTTGTTGCGGCAAAAACCGCTATGGCGGTTGGCAGTGAGAAGTTTTATGCCTATACCATGAATTTTGGATTTGGAAAAAAAACCGGTATCGGGCTTGTGGGTGAGTCGCCAGGGAGGGTTCGGGCGCTTGAGCATTGGGATAGAACCACGCTTCCCTGGATGGGGTATGGCTATCAGGTGATGGCAACCCCTCTGCAGATATTGCAGGCTTATGCGGCAATTGCTAATGATGGTCAGTTGATGAGGCCTTATATCATAAAGAAGGTTATTAATGCTGAGGGTAAAATTGTCTGGGAGTGTGCCCCTAAAATAGTTCGTAGAGCAGTATTGGCTGAAACAGCTCGTTATGTTGGCAAGGAGTATTTTAAAGCTGTTGTTGATAGTGGAACTGCGAAAAGTTTAACAGTGCCGGGTGTCACTGTTGCAGGTAAGACTGGAACGGCAAGGCGTGCTGCAGGAGGTTCTTATGCTAAGCCGGTTTATGTTTCTTCATTTGTTGGGTATTTCCCTGTTGAGGCTCCTCGATATGCCATTATTGTGGTTGTAGAAAATCCAAAAACGGCCTATTATGCCGCTACTGTTGCGGTACCTGTTTTTTCTGGTATTGCAACTAGAATGATTGCGTGTTCTGAGGAGATGCAGAAAAATCTTGCTTTCCTGTCTCCTGCACAGGGGCTTGATTCTGTGTCGTCGGTGGCTGTTCCTGAACTTACAGGGCTTAAGGGATGTGATGCCCAGCGGTTATTGAATTGGTACGGGCTTGAAATGGAGTATTCGGGAGATTTTGACGGGTGTGTTACCCGTCAGAGTATTGCTCCTGGTCAAAGGGTTCAACAAAAGAGGATTATAAAAGTGACTCTGGTATCGAGTAATATGAAAAGAAAATTCTCATGGCTGCCTTGAGGGAGAACTCTTCTGATTACGTGTTGCAACTGGAGGAGCTTCTTGAGAGCATTACCCTTATAGAGCTTGTAGGCAATATCAGTGCCTGTGAGACAATTCGCATGGTTACCAGTGACTCGCGGGCGGTTGTTCCTGGGTCACTTTTTGTGGCTGTAAGGGGCTACTGTGCTGATGGGCACCAGTTTATTGGCAGTGCGTTAGAGCGTGGGGCTGTAGCGGTTATCTGTGAGGAGATTCCCCCTGAAATCAGTTTATCCTGCCTGTATATAAAAGTTGTTGATGCTCGAAAGGCTCTTGCTGAGGCTGCCCGGATTTTTTATGGGAAGGCTTCTGACCGGTTGCTCGTTATTGGGGTGACCGGTACCAATGGGAAAACCACGACGGCAAAGCTTATTACTGCAATGCTTAATGCCAATGGTATTTCGACAGGTTATATCGGTACGAATCTCTGCGTGTTTGGGGATCAGGAGATTTCGCTTGATCGTACTACTCCGGAGGCTCATGGGTTGCATGCCTTCTTTGCCCGGATGCTTGAGGCTGGTTGCAGGGCTGTAGTCATGGAGGTTTCTTCGCATGCTCTTGTGCTCCAGAGGGTTTATGGGATAAGGTTCCATGCGGCAGTTTTTACCAACCTGACACAGGAGCATCTTGATTTTCACAGTTCCATGCAGGAGTACGGGGCGGCTAAGCAGCTGCTTTTTGATCAGCTCAGTCCGGAGGGCTTTGCGGTATTTAATATTGATGATCCCTATGCCTTGCAGATGGCGGAACGGGTGGAGGTTGAAAAAAAATACTGTTGTTCCCTTGGGGGGGAGGTTCCTCGACAGATGTTGTGCAGCAGGTATTTTAAGGCTGAAGTCATTGGCTGCGACATTATGTCAAGCAGTGTTGCATTGCATTTTCCTGATGTGATTGTCAATATGCAGGTGAGGCTTCCTGGAAAATATAATGTTATGAATGTGCTTGAGGCTGCAGCGATAGGGGTTGGGATGGGGATTGCGCCTGAAGAGGTATGCAGCTCTCTTTCGGCAGTCTCTGCTGTTGAGGGGCGTATGGAGAGAATTGGTGATAACCTTATGGGGGTGAGTGCTTTTGTTGACTATGCTCATACTCCTGATGCGCTTTTCAAAGCGCTTCAAACGCTGCGGGAGCTTAAAGTGGAGGGGGCTCGCCTTGTTGTGGTTTTTGGGTGCGGAGGGAATAGGGATAGGTCGAAACGATCTGAAATGGGCAGGATTGCCTCGGAAATAGCCGATGAAGTTATTCTTACCTCGGATAATCCGCGGGATGAGGATCCTGAGTCAATTCTCGATGAAATTGAGGGGGGGATCGTCGGTGATCATTACATGAGAATCAGTGATCGAGCTGAAGCGATAAAGAGGGCGATTTCGTTGCTTAAATGTGGCGATATTCTTCTTGTTGCGGGGAAAGGTCATGAAAAGTATCAGGAAATTGCCGGTAAAAAGTATTTCTTTTCGGATCAGGAACTGGTAAGAAGGTATATGCAGCAAAATTGTTCCGGGTATCCGGAGAAGGAGAAAGAGTGAAGGGTGTATTGACTATTGATGATTTTCGGTCTGTTGGCGAGGTTGTTGCATCAGAGATGGTGCATCCTCCTCAGGAAATTACTGACCCGGTGGTGGTTATTGATTCGAGGGATGTGAGTGGAGGAGAGCTGTTTGTGGCTCTCAAGGGGGAGAGAACGGACGGACACAGTTATATTGGCGGCATTTTTGATAAGGGCGCCTGCTGGGCGATGGTCAGCAGGGAGTGGTATGAGGGGTCGGGTTCAATTGAGCTGCCTCAGGGAAAAGGGTTTATTGTTACTGATGATACCGTTGTGGGATTGCAGCGGCTTGCAATGATTTATCGGAGTACATTTTCGATTCCTGTTGTGGCCATTGGTGGCAGTAATGGAAAAACTACAACAAAGGAGATGGTTGCATCGGTTCTTGAAACTGGGTTCAAGGTTCAAATGAGCCAGGGGAACAGGAATAATCATCTTGGGGTTCCTCTTACTCTCTTGCAAATCAGGCAGGATACTGATATTGATGTTGTCGAAATGGGTATCAATCATCCAGGTGAAATGGAGTTGCTTACTGAAATTGCTAAGCCTACTCATGGTCTGTTGACGAATATCGGCCATGAGCATCTTGAGTTTCTTGTTGATCTGGATGGTGTGGCTGAGGCTGAACTTCGGCTTTTCGATTATCTGCAACAGCGCGGTGGTATTGGTTTTGTCAATACTGATGATTCCCGCTTGAGAAGTGCTGGCAATGGATGGGATGGAGGTATTGGGTATGGAACCGGGGAAGGTGATGATAATAATTGTTGGAGCCGTGAAATTTCGGTGGGTGGGGATGGTCGTGTTTCTTTTCTGTTATGTTCTTCGGCTGGATCAGAAAGGGTTACCCTGAATTTTACGGGAAAGCATAATGTCATTAATGCGGTTGCTGCTGCGGCTGTCGGGCAGTATTTCGGACTTTCGCTTCGGCAGATTGGTGAGGGGCTTGAGCGGCTTGTTCCTGCTGCTGGATGGAAACGGCTTGAGGTTGTTGATTCGTGCGGTATGAGGATCCTTAATGATACTTACAATGCTAATTCAGATTCAATGCGTCTTGCAATAGATGCGCTTTGTGATATGCAATGCTCTGGTAAAAGGGTTGCTGTTCTTGGTGATATGCTTGAGCTTGGGGTTGCTGCAGATGTTGAACATGAAACAATTGGCAGGTATATTCAGCAGAGCTCGGTTGATATTTTGTTCAGCTATGGAGATAAGGCCAGGCTGATTTGCCAGGAGGCGCCTCGGTGTTGTCGGGGGCATTTTGAGTGTAGCGAAAAACTCTTGGATGCATTGCTTGAGGTTGTGGATGAGGGTGATGCTGTGCTTTTTAAGGGATCAAGAGGGATGAGGCTTGAGCAGGTTGTTGAAGCTCTTCTTAACGCGAAAACAGTAACAAGGTAAAGAAATGGTATGTTTTATTATTTGTTGAAGTATATCAACGATGTTTTCCACCCTCCGGTACTTCGTGTTATTGAATATCTTACCTTCAGGGCGAGCGCGGCTGCTCTTACTGCGCTGTTGATTACATTGATTATTGGTCCTCGATTTATCAGATATCTGCAGTCCCGCTTTATTGAGCCTATCAAGGAGGAAGCTCCTCCGGAACATAAAAAGAAAAAACAACTGCCTACCATGGGTGGGTTGCTGATCATTTTTTCTGTAGAGACGTCTGTACTGCTCTGGTCAAAATTCAATGATCCGCATGTTTGGCTGATTATGCTGGCGATGCTTTGGATGGGGGTTATCGGGTTTATTGATGATTACCGAAAAGTTGTGATGAAAATCAAAGGGGGGCTTTCGGCTCGTTATAAGCTTATCGGGCAGGTTTCTCTGGGGTTGGTTATTGGGCTTTATACCTGGTTTGATCCGGCTTTTTCTGTGCTTCTTTCGACGACGACGGTTCCGTTTTTCAAACATCTGACGATTGATTACGGGTTTTTTTATATCCCGATTGTCATTTTTATCATTACCGCAGTTTCGAACGCTGTGAATCTTACGGACGGTCTGGACGGTCTTGCTGCTGGAAGTTCCGCTATTGTGGTGATGGGTCTTGGTGCTTTTTCGTACCTGGCCGGTAATGCGGTTTATGCTGTATACCTCAATATTCCCTTTATTCCTGGTGGTGGTGAGGTTGCTGTTGTCAGTATGGCGATTGTTATGGCGTGCGTGGGCTTTTTATGGTTTAATTCCAATCCGGCCGAGATTATCATGGGTGATACGGGTTCCCTTGCGCTTGGCAGTGCTATTGCTGTTATTGCTCTTTTGATCAAGCAGGAACTGCTTTTGCCGGTGATTGCGGGAATATTTTTTATTGAGGCACTTTCGGTTTCTCTTCAGGTGGTTTATTTCAAGTATTCGAAGATGCGGTTTGGTCAGGGGCGGAGAATTTTTCTTATGGCGCCTCTTCATCATCATTTTCAATTGAAAGGCTGGGCTGAGCAAAAAATTGTTATCAGGTTCTGGATTGTGGCGGTTCTCTTGTTTCTTGTCAGTCTCATGACCTTAAAACTCAGATAATGGTTATGGATATCGTGGGTAAAAAGGTGTCGGTTCTTGGTGCTGGCAAAAGCGGTATTGCTGTGGCTGAACTTCTTTGTGCTGAAGGTGCTGCTGTGCTGGTGAGTGAGCTTGGCGGGATTGATGAAAATGTGCTTGTGCGTCTTCAGAGCCAGAATATATCCTTCGAACATGAAGGACATTCTGAGAGGGTGTATGATGCTGATTTTTGTGTCATCAGTCCAGGAATTCCTCCTTATGCCGAGGTTGTGAAAACTTTGCAGGCCAGGGGGATTCAGATTTTCAGCGAGATTGAGGTTGCTAGTTTGTTTTGTAAGGCAAGGATTGTAGGTATTACTGGCACGGATGGTAAAACTACTACGTCGACGCTTATTCATCGTCTTTGTGAAGCTGATGGATTGAGGAGTGGGTATCGGTCGTTCAGTGTTGGCAATATCGGTGTGCCGTTTTCGTCGATGGTGAGGGAGATGAGCTCTGGGGATGTTGCTGTTGTGGAGCTGAGCAGTTACCAGTTGGAGCGTTGTTTTACTTTTAAGCCGGATGTCGCTTTGATTACTAATATTACACCAGATCATCTTAATCGGTATGATGGTGATTTGTATAAGTATGCTGCGGCTAAGTTCAGGATTTATGCGAATCAGGGGGTTGAGGATACGCTTATTTACAATGAGGATGATTTGCTGCTCAGGGAACATTTTTCAGGGAAGACTTTTCCCTTCAACATTGTTCCGTTTGGTATTGAGCGGGTGGGGGGAAATGATGGTATTGATCGGCGGTTGGTGTTGCTTGATGGGGATGCAATTGTTGTGCGTACTCTTGATGGGGATGATCGGGTGATGGTGACTTCTGAGTTTTTGAAAAACAGTTTTCGAGGGCGTCACAATATTTCGAATGTGCTTGCTGCTGTTGCTGCGGCTCGGGTTTTGGGGATCAGTAATGAGGTTGTGCGGTCGGTGCTTATGGAGTTCAAGGGGGTTGAGCATCGTCAGGAATTTGTGGTGACGCTTAATGGTGCCTGCTGGGTCAATGATTCGAAGGCAACAAACATTAATGCGATGCGGCAGGCACTGGAATCTGTGCCTGGAACCTGTGTTCTTATAGCTGGAGGTAGGGATAAAGGGAACGATTATGCTTCTATTGCTGGACTTGTGAGAAAAAAGGTCGCTCTTATTATTGCTCTCGGTGAATCAAAGGAAAAAATAGTTTCGGCCTTTAAGGGGATTGTTTCTGTCAAGGAAGCGGTTTCGCTTGATGATGCTGTGTCGC
>JAPLFE010000088.1 GCA_026390855.1 Chlorobiales bacterium
GAGCAATTGAGTAAATGCTGACCGGAGGGCAAAACGAACATTGGAAGAAACCGCGTTATAGTTGTGTTGAGCTGCTTTTATTGCTTCGGCATTGCTGGCGATCTGGCTCGATGTTTTACATCCGTCATAGAGAAGTTGCTGAGCTGAAAAGGCATAGGAGAGAGCTGATGATGATCCAATTCCTTTTGCTGTTGATCCGCTTTCTAAAGAGTTCACGCCAAAACTCACTTGAGGCAATAACGCCCCTTTAGTAATGCGTTTATCGGCTTCGGCCTGCTGCAATATTGCAAGAGCCGAATAGAGGTCGGGATGCGCCCTCATAGTTTCACTGACACACTGCTCCCAGCTTACAGATTCTTCAGCATGCAGTGGTGAGACGGCAAAAAGAAAAACCATCACCAGAGCTGGATAAATATTTTTTAAAGCGTTAAACCCTTTCTGGTGCATTGCAAGTTGTTCTATAAGTCAAAGAAAATTCAATCAATCAGTTACCCTTTCCTGCCCCCTGCAAACCTTTTGGTTGCCCGGTGTTGTTACCGTCCCAGGATTTTGCGATGCTTTTGCCAAACTCCAGAATTCCTGAAAAAGGCTGGATTTTAAAGGAGGTGCCGACGCCAACGAACAAACACAGAATTACAATGATCAAGAGTTCTCCGGGTCGGTTGAGTCCTTCTGTTGCTCTGATTTTCAGGTAGGAGAAAAACGCTTTCCAGTTGATGACTAAAAGGTGAAACAATGCAAGAAGAGAAAAAGCAAAACCAAAAATAATATGCTGGTTTTGCCAGGCAGGTTTTGTAAGACCGATCATTTCCCACACAAATCCGCTATTTCCTCTCCCTGCAGGAAAAATATAGAGGATAACTCCTGAAAGCAGAAGCATGATAAATGAGAGAAAAAGCCCAAAGCTTATAAAAACTCGCCAACTGAAATTTTTTTTCATGTTTTACTTCTTTTGATAACTCACATGGATTTGAGGTGTTTTTTTTGTCTCCCTCATCATAATAAAATCCGCTGATCCCGGTCATTTTTATGCATCAAGGCATCAAATAGTCATCGAGGCTCATCTTCCTCCAGATCAGCGGAAACCTTTACCAATAAAGGGAGACACATACAAGAGCGCCTCCCTTCTGCACTTCTTAAAGCAACGATTTAATCAGTTTTTTTTACCTCTCTCATCCTTGTTGGACTGATCCTGGCCTTGTTTGTTATCCTGCCCCTTGTTCTGCTGGCCCTGGTTCTGCCGCTGTTCAGGGGCCCTGTTCTGCTGACCCTGGTTCTGCCGCTGCTCAGGGGCCCTGTTCTGCTGACCCTGGTTCTGCCGCTGCTCAGCTGCCTTGTTCTGCTGACCTCTCATTTGACGCTGCTCGGCTGCCTTGTTCTGCTGGCCCTGCATTTGGCGCTGCTCAGCTGCCTTGTTCTGCTGGCCCTGCATTTGGCGCTGCTCAGCTGCCTTGTTCTGCTGACCCTGCATCTGCCGCTGCTCAGCTGCCTTGTTCTGCGGACCTCTCATCATACGGTTATCAGGTGCTTTGTTCTGTTGCCCCTGATTCTGCCGCTGCTCTGCTGCCTTGTTCTGCGGACCCTTCATCATACGATTATCAGGTGATTTGTTCTGTTGCCCCTCATTCTGCCGCTGCTCGGCTGGCCTGTTCTGCTGGCCCTGAAGCTTCCTGTTATTGGCGTCGCTGCGTTGATCAAGAAGTCTTCTTCGGTTGTCGTCATTACGCTGATACTGGTTAGTCCTGCTATCAGACCTTCGGTACTCAATATCACGATACCTCCTTATATCCTCCCAGCGATGTCTCCTTACCCTTGAAGGCAGTCCGCTATCAAGAATAAGAACCCATGGACCGCGATAATAATAAGACCGGTACCAGTGGCCATGATAGTAGATGTAATAGCGGTTTCCATAGTACACGATATCATAAGGACTCCCTACGGATACTGAAAATCCTTGATTTCTCAGATAAATAAAACTCGGTGGTGAATTGATAATAAAAGATGGCCTGCTGCCTGTGCTGATATTTATATTGACAGCCGCCTTGGCATCAGCGCCAGGATTACCGAGAAGCATTCCGGTGATTCCTGCAGCCAACCAAATGGTTTTTTTCATCATTACTCTCTCCTTTTAACATTCTTATAAATTGATAGTTCATAAAAACCCTGAACCGTCGGTAAGCCGAATGCTCTGCATGGCAACCTTTCAGGATCTTTAAATACGTCGTCCCTGAATAACACGAATCAGGATTATCACGATTGCGATAACCAGCAGACCATGAATAAGCCCTCCCATTGTGTATGAGGTAACAAGCCCCAAAAGCCAGAGGATAAGCAAGACTACTACAATTGTTTCGAGCATTTTTTTCTCCTGTTTTTAAAATTTGCGAGCCAACAATCAAAATGCATATCTCCTTCAATCACTTCAATATCATATTATAATATATATAAATATATCGAAACAGCGCAGAAATTCACGTGAACGAATACTTTTTATTGTTGTTTTTTTGTTTTTTTATATATAATCAATGTATTATGCATATACGGATAGGATTGGTGGACTTGTGACAAAAGCGGATTGACCGGATGTCAATGATTTTAAGGGACGGGGTTATCGTATTCGAGCTTTGGTAATAAATCCTGAGGAAATCAAAATCGAAGGTATCTATGGAGGGATTCTTATGGCAGAAAACACCTGAGAAACTTTATTGCAGAGCTTACAAGTTCCCGCGAAAGAACACTAAACGACCCTTAATTACTCTTGTTTTTTCATGAACAGAATGGTTAAGAATCGAACACTGTTGTGATGGTTAAAAAAAACGCATAACAAAGTCAATCATTTTTTATATTAATTTTGTATAGGTACAATGTTTAAGCACTCTTGAATACTATGATAGAAATAAACGAACCTCATATCCCTGTCACTTCAGACAGTGGATTCAGCCAACGACTCAGGGAATACATTCTGAAAAGACATGGTTCCATTAATTCGTTCTGCAGAACAGCAGGGATTAAATATCCTGCACAAATGACCCCGTATCTTCAGGGAAGGTGCCATCCTGGTAAAAAAATGATTGAACGTCTGAAAAAAGACGGGGCGGATATAGAATGGCTGCAAAGTGGTTATACAAAAAGCCATGAACAGGCTCCACTCAGCACAACGTTAGCCTTGTCACGGTATCGTGTTGAAATTGATAACCTTTACAGAAAAGTGCTTTTGCATCCTGGCAGAGGTGTCGAGATGTTGAAACCTGAGATTGAGGCTTATGCCGTCATTGATCATGCTGAACGTCTTGTCGATATTACCGGATCGATTGAAACATTTTTAGGGTATGAAAAAAATGCGTTATCAAATGTTGGATTGATCAGCCTGATTCACCCGGATGATTATGTTTCTGTGCAGAAGGCATTACAACTCCTCCAGCCTGGAGATGATATTGTATCACTGTATTCGCGATTCAAAACGGGCGATGGGACCTATATTCTTGTGGAGTGGTGTTTGTTTATAACCAACAAACCAATGTCGGAATTAAACGAATATTCCATGATTTTGAGACGCTCGAGTAAGTTAGTGCCCTGAACAACAAGCTTTTTTTAATAACGAAACGTCTTGTCTTTATCCGGTTAAATCGGATACCGGATAAAGAGTTGTGTCAGTACTGTTTGTTTATAGATAGAACTCATATACCTGAACTCACTGAGTCTCCGAGGGAAGGTTTCATACAATAAGAACCATAATCCAAGTTGCCAGCAGTACTCTGTGATTACGCGTATGTGATTTTTAAAGGTTGTTAATTGCTCGTATCAGTTCCTGCCCGGTAAACGGTTTTTTAAGGGTAGTGTGCGCTCCGAGGGCATCGGCTAGAACAAGGTAGTTTTCAGCACCAACTTGTCCCCCACCAGAAATAGCGATTATTTTTATTGCCGGGTATTGTTTTGTGACCTCACTAATTGTTTCAATTCCCTCCTTTTCGGGCATGATGAGATCAGTTATCATCACGGAAATATCCTTGTGTGTTTGCAGGATAAAGAGTCCATTCGTACCGTTTTCAGCTTCGTAAACTGTATAGTTCTCTCTTTTCAGTATGGTGCTGATATATTTTCTGACGGCTGCGTCGTCTTCTATAACAAGAATTTTCATAAGGGAGAGGGTTATACGAATTATTGTTTTCTTAAATTATTGGAGAGCATGTAAAACTGGAGTGGCACTCAATGCAATTGCTTAACTGAATGCAAAGCGTTTTACTATGCGACAATAAAAACAATTTGACTTGTAAGTTACAAAAAATAAATACGGAATTACAGGTTTGAGGCGCTTAGTTTTTTTTACTGTCAAAAAGGAGAAGAGCTCCACCAAGAGCAATTGCTCCTACTCCCACCCAGATTGGAATATTCACCGTCTGCTTTTCCTGTACCGAAAGTTCAATCGGCCCCAACTTTACCTCATCGGTTTTTTTTGTATAGCTGAAACTGCCATACCCTAATCCCAAAGCACCTGCTATAATCAACACGATTGCTGCAATCTTTATGGTGGTCATTTTAAACATTCCCGGTTACAAGTTCTGCCCAGTCATCATTCACATGGTTTCACGATGGAAAACTAAAGGCTAATCTCACGAAAATATGCAAATGGCGAAGGCTGCCCCCCTGAAGCAGAGACAGCCTTACAGCCAACCACACACACACAACCAAAAACGAAAGAACAACACACACACATTTTTCAGAATTTGTCCAGCAACTGCTTTACCGTTATTCTGGAACAAAGTGAGCCCTTCTGTTCTGAGCCCATGCCTCTTCGTTGTGACCCATAGCAAATGG
>JAPLFE010000147.1 GCA_026390855.1 Chlorobiales bacterium
CATTGCAATCATTCAGGCAATCTTTTTTAAAGGAAAATCAGCTGATGGGTCGCCGCAGCTTGAAAATGTGTTGCTTGACTTGAAAAAGAACCTTGCTTCGATTGAAGCGAATTTAAAAGAGGATTTCAGAATCAATCGACAGGACATCGCAGGCATTGCCAAAGTCAATCGTGATGAATTAAATGCAACCCTCAAGGATTTCACTACAGAACAGAACAACAGGTTTCAGGAGTTGAAAAAGGAGCAAAAAGAGCTCACCGATAATACCAGTACCCAATTGGAAAAAATTACCGGGAAAGTTGAGCTGAAGCTCAAAGATCTCAATGATCAAGCGAAAGCTGACAACAACGCAACTCGCGATACCATGACACAGGTCTTCCAGGCCTTTCAGGAATCGTTTGAGAAAAATGTGAAATCCTTCAACGACCTGCAGCGGGAGAAGTTTGCTGATTTGAGCAAGAAACAGGATGAGCTTGTTTTGAACACAGAAAAGAAACTGGAAGGTATCCGGGTAACGGTCGAAGAAAAGCTGGAAAAAACCCTGAGCGACCGATTAGGTCAGAGCTTCGAGACGGTCGGGAAGCAGCTGATCGAAGTCCAGAAAGGGCTTGGTGAAATGCAAACCCTTGCCCAGGATGTTGGCGGCCTGAAAAAGGTCCTCAGTAACGTGAAAATGAGGGGAGGAATTGGTGAAGTTCAGCTTTCGATGCTGCTTGAACAAATCCTTGCTCCTGACCAATATGAAGCCAATGTGAAAACCAAACATGGCAGCAACGATCTGGTTGAGTTTGCCATCAAGCTACCCGGCAGAGATGAAGACAATTCACAGGTCTGGCTGCCTGTTGATGCCAAGTTTCCAAAAGACATCTATGAGCAACTTCAGACAGCCTATGATCGCGGAGAGCTTGCAGAAATTGAGATGGCTCAAAAAAACCTTGATGCCACCATCAGAAAAATGGCCAGGGATATTGGTGATAAATACCTTGACCCACCCCATACTACAGACTTCGCAATAATGTTCCTGCCGTTCGAAGGTATTTATGCGGAAGTGGTTCGCAAGGCAAGTTTGCTCGACGAACTACAGCGCAACTACAAAGTGGTGGTAACCGGACCAACAACCCTGGCAGCAATTTTAAACAGCCTTCATATTGGATTCAGAACACTTGCTCTTCAAAAACGCAGCAGTGAAGTGTGGAGAGTACTCGGCGCCGTTAAAACAGAGTTCGAGAATTTCAGCGGTCTCATGCAGAAGGCACAAAAAAATATCCAAACCGGCCTTAACCAGCTTGATGATGTGATGGGTAAACGCACAAAAGCCATTCAGCGCAAACTCCGCAGCGTTGAGTCTCTGGATGCCGCTGAAGTGAAACTGCTGTTGCCGGAGCTTGGTGAACCTGATATGTGCGATGAGGAAAACGAGGAGTGACGGTGCAGAATTTTTGCGGGTTACTATACTGCGGAATTTCCCAAGCTGATTATTCTGTATCACCGAACTGTATCATCGAAAACAACAACTTGCACTTCAACTCATGAAGGGGATAAACGGTTCATTACCACTCGCAATCCAGATTGTCCCATACCTCTTATTATCAGATCCCTTTGAGATATGACCTCTTTTCTCAAATGTGCATGAGCAATTGTTGCATAAATAAACCCTTTCTATTATTGATTAAAATGATTACTCTTGATAATAGTGAATAGGTATATACTGCATCAAAAAACCATGAAATCAAGCTTAAGCATAAAAGACAGGATGATTCGTTCTGTTACCATGAGACGAAGTGAAATCATCTTGCGATCTGACTTTGAACGAATGGGCAGCCAGAGCCAAATCAGTCGGGTTCTCGGCGAATTTGTCCGGGAGGGTCGTCTGGTGCGTATCGGACACGGAGTCTATGCCAAAGCCAGAATGAGTTCCCTCAGCGGCAAGCCGGTTCCTCGCCAGCCACTCGAGGTACTTGCAGCAGAAACACTCAGGCGCCTCAATATTGAAGCAAGCGAAGGCAAGGCAGAGGTTGAATATGCATCAGGCAAGAGCACACAGGTTCCAGTACAGACCACGTTCAATACCGGCCAGCGTCGTATCAGCCGTAAGTTAATTCTTGGAAAACGCTCAATCCGTTATGAAAACGATTACAGTACAAGAGCATAATCTTATCCTGGATGTGACCGGTGAAGGGTTAACCCCATTACCTGCCGCCGCCTTGGAAAAAGACCTGCTTGTTACAGAGGTACTGCAGAGAATTCAACCGCTTGAAACCGGTGAAATTAACCTGGTATTTTGTGGCGGCACCTCACTCTCCAAGGCCCATGGACTGATAGAGAGAATGTCGGAAGATATTGACTTCAAGGTCATTGTCCCCGAAGGACTTTCCCGAAGTGCAAGGAGTAAGCAACTAAGCCAGCTTAAGAACCAGTTGGCAGACTTTCTTTTACGAGAAGGCTATATCTTTCCTGATGAGTCACCTCTTGCACGCGACGAAAACAATTATGTCTCATTCTCCATTCGCTATGCCAGTCGCTTTTCATCCGTTGCGAGTCTCCGGCCGGAAATCAAGGTTGAATTAAGCGCAAGAACATCATTGCTCCCCCTTGAGCATTTACCGGTACATTCAATTCTTGGCGCACTGGTTGACGGTAATGCCCCTGACGTTTTGATTACTTGTCAGAGCGTGCAGGAATCACTGGGAGAAAAGGTACTCTCATTCCTTCGGCGGACAGCTGAAGCTATGGCCGGAAGGAATCGAGCTGAATACGATGACCGGTTGATCCGTCATATTTATGATGTCTCCGTCATTTATCGACAGAGCCAGTTACCTCTATCAGAATTAACAGGTTCAGTGTTTCAAAAGATGGTGGCCGCAGACGCACTTCGCTTTTCAAGGCAATATCCAGAGTTCAAGATAAACCCTGTACAAGAGATGCAGAAAGCACTTGAACGGTTGAAAAGTGACGAAGAATTCGCTAACCAGTATACGCGTTTTGTCGACGAACTGGTCTATGGCAATCCTGTGCCGTTTACAGTTGCACAGCAGGATTTTATCCGTCTTGCTGAACAGTTATTATCCAGCATTTGAAAAGCATCGGTCAAACGGCAATTCAAGCATTCGCCAAGCTCTCACCCCAAACTCCGCTCCCAGTCATCCCGAACTCCCGTGAGGGAGCCATCTCCACCAACTCCCTGAATTCTTCCAGTAACACCGAACACTTCCTTCATCTCCCCAACCACAATCAGCTCAGCGATATACCCGCACAGTCACAGCAATTGCATTTTCCCTCCGCTGGGAAGGCGGAGAAGATGCAAATCAGCTAAAATCCTGACTTCGCCAAATTAGTGCAGAAACTCAGGGTTCAAGAGGTTTATGCGTTCGCTGTTGGCCAATTCGTGGGTATCCATGCGCAGGATGTGCACCTCCCCAGTGAGTTCATCACGGATATTGGCCTCATGAACCTGCCACAGCTCGTCCCGGATTTGTCGTAATGAGCGCCCTGTTTTGATCTCCAGATACTTTCCCATCATCAAGGCCATGAAGCAAACGAGTATATGAGATCGGATTGCCTCCTGCGTGTGATGGAAAATGGGTCTGGCTTTCAGGTCTGACTTGATCATCCGAAACGCCTGCTCTACATGCCAGAGGTCCCGGTAGTAAGCGACGATTTCAGCGCCGGGCATCTCTTTTTCCGGTATGTTGGTGACATAGCCTTTGATCCCCAGCAGCTTCTCTGCTTTTGCCTGCAGGGCCGTATCGAAGATGAAAGGCTTGCCTTTCATCTTCGGACTTCTTCACGAACTTGGCCCGCCGGCCAGGTTCGTTGCGTTCAAGAAGCTTGAGCGCCTGTTCCACTTGCTTGTCAAACTCGCCTTTGTCCTTCTTGTAGCGCGCTTCAGAGAACTCGCAGATGACAAACCATTGAGTCTAGGTTTGGTGTCTTCATCATTAAATTAAATCAGTGCTTGGCTTCAGGCAGTTCATGCTCAGAGGCATAGAAAGCGTCAAAGGTGAATGGGATATTGTAAGTATGGCGTTGAATCTGAAGCAATTACAGGTGTTAAGTTGGGCAATGGCCTGAACAGAGAGGAGAAAACTCCCGAACGGATCTATTTTGGAGTGACGCAAAGAAAAAGGCCGTTGTAAACAGCAAAAAACTCAATAAGATTGTCATCAATCAGCATTGAGGAGAGTGAAAACAATTTGGTCGATTAGGTCAATCACGATAGACTGCAAGAAAAAAAGTAGAAAAGACATGGATCCCAAAAGAGCTTAAAAGGTGGCGGAAGTCAGAAAAGACAGGTGTTTCGCTGCCAGGATCCCAAGGAATTGTTGGTTCGTTATTTTAAGCATGTAAGTGTTTTAGATGTAAAGAAATAGTATATTTAAATCAATTCATGCAGCCTTGTTCGTCCCGAAATCCGTTAAGGTTTTTACAGGTTTCAGATAACCTAATGTTAAAATAGGAGAGGTCTATGCCAAAAGAAATATTTTCCCAGACCTTTGAGCTATTTGCGCCATCTATTAACATAGCAAGTCAAAAACTTATTGCTCAGGCAATTAAAGGCATGAATCCTTTGCCATTAGAATACCGGTTGGATAAAGGTTGTACATTTTTTTTTAACAATTAAAGTCGCTGGATCAATAATGATGACTTGCTGGAAGCTGTAATCTCTGATTTTACACAGAAATTTGGTGAAGCGTTTGGAGGTTGTAATTACATCTAAGAAAAATGTTTGTGGTAATTGCTTGAAGGTCTGATATCTGGAAAGGATTTTGTTGTAATACAGTCTTTAGCAGA
>JAPLFE010000121.1 GCA_026390855.1 Chlorobiales bacterium
CTATACCTACAAAGGATATTTTGTTACCACTCTTGACACCACCATTGTCCGCAAAAGCAATGGCAAGCGGGTGGACCTCAAAATCCTGATCCATGAAAATGAACCATCAAAAATTGATTCCCTGAAATATGAAGGGCTCGACAGAATTTCCAGAGAACTGAAAGCCCGATACCTCGATCAAAAACGACTGAAAGTCAACGATATTTTTTCTGTAGAACGCCTGATAGACGAACGGAACCGAACCATTTCCTTTTTCAAAGAGGAAGGTTTTGCATTTTTTCATGAGGACAGTATTCGTATCAAGGTTGATACCGTTGGCAATCGAGCCGGGTTACTCTTCAAACTCGCTCTCCCCGACCAGATAAAATACGGACCAATCCATGCAGTGGTTCATAACCCCATAAAAAGCGATACCAACCCAACCATAAAAACGTTTACAAAAGAGAACATCAGCGGTAAAATTATAGGGAACGAGAAAATATCTCCCGACCTTATTACTTCAGCCATCGAATTCCGCCCGGGTCAACTCACCCGTCAAAGTCTCGAACAGCGCACCCTCCAAAATTTTGGCATAACCAATATTTTCTCGTCCATCTATATCAGTCCCGACTCAGTACGTTCTCGGGAACTCTACACCACAGTGCATCTTGAAACAGCACCTCGTCACCAGATCGAGCCAAAATTATTAGTCGACAACCGTTACGGCTCCCTATTTTTCGCTACCTCTCTTGCCTATGAAAATAAAAACCTGTTAGGCGGAGCAGAACAGTTCCATACTTCAGCGGAATTTGGCACCCAGGTCGGCAACCGCAACAGTGTGCTTGCAAACCTCGACCCCAGCCAATACGCAAAGGTAATTCCCTATGAATTCAATCTAAAAAGCAGCCTTCTCATGCCGGTTCTGAAAAAACCCGGCAACGCCTACTCAGTAACAACTGAATACGCAAGTACCATACAACCAGTGCTCCTCTCAACCCAGAACGCCCTTGTAAGAGGAACCTACAGTGCAAAATTGAGTCCATCATCACGACTCAATTTTGATTTTTTCGAATTTGAATTGGTTAAAAACGACTCCCTCAGAGGGTTCAAACAGCTCTTCAAAACAAACCTTGCCAAAAACATCGGTATCGACCCAACTAGCGAAGCCGCTGTCAATGCAGGGCTCGACAGCCTTCTTAAAACCCATATCGACCAAACTTTCCGGCTTCGCTACAACTACACAAACCGCCAAAACGTTATACCGGTAAAAACAATCTGGAACTTCAATCTCCTGCTTGAAGAAGCCGGCAGCCTATGCTGGCTGGTCGATAAATATCTCGACACCAAAACCTATGGCAGTTTCACCGACAAAGACCCTCAGATATTCGGTACAACTTATTCCCAGTATATAAAAATCGAACCCGGACTGAGCTTTATAGAAAACATTTCACACCAAAGTCAGTTCGCTGGACGAGGGCAGATTGGATGGATGGCCCCCTACGGCAAAGCTGATGCCACCCCACAGGAACGTCGTTTTTATGCCGGTGGAGCAAACAGCATGAGAGGCTGGCTTTTCAATACTCTTGGGCCCTCCAACAACTCAAGCCACGCTGCTGCAAATTTCGGCGCAGACATCAAAGCTGAACTGAATCTGGAATACCGCCTGAAATTTTTCAAACTCTTCAACCAAACCTCAGGAGTAACGGTTTTCTCCGATATGGGAAACATCTGGGACAGAACCGGGCAATATGCCTTTACTCCAAAATCTTTGGTCAACGACTACGCCTGGGACGCAGGCATCGGTTTACGAATAGGATCACCTATCGGGCCCTTCCGCTTTGATTTTGCCTATAAACTGCGCGATCCAACCACAACTCAGGCTTGGCGAATCTCAACATGGAAGCTCCGCGACTTCACCTTCAATTTTGGAATTGGTGAAGCTTTTTAATTATTTGCCCAAAACACTCAACTTCATCTTTTTTCACGATTAAGGACGTATTACCATGCCAGCACATTCAACGCTTCTTGCTCCATCAATTCTTTCCGCCGACTTCACCAACCTTAAACAATCAATAGATCTAGCCGAACATGCAGGGGCCGACTGGATCCACTGCGATGTCATGGACGGTAACTTTGTCCCCAACATCACCTTTGGGCCATTTATTGTACAAGCTATTGCCGCATGCACGACAGTAACCATCGATACCCATCTGATGATTGCCGATCCAGACCGATTTATTGAGGATTTCGTTAAAGCAGGTTCTCACCAAATCACCGTTCATCAGGAAGCTTGCCCGCATCTGCACCGTACCATTCAGTTCATCAAAAGTCTCGGTGTAAAAGCAGGAGTCTCAATCAATCCGGCAACACCAGTGTCCACGCTCGAATCAATTTTGCCCGACCTCGATCTTGTTCTTCTGATGTCGGTTAATCCTGGTTTCGGAGGGCAAAAGTTTATCCCCTCATCGATTGGCAAAATCGAGCAGCTTCACCAAATGCGAACAAAGCTGAATCCGCAGATGATCATCGCCATTGATGGAGGAATAACAGAAGAGAATGCTCAGGCAGTAGTCTCGGCTGGCGCCGATGCTCTCATTGCAGGCACGGCATTTTTCAAATCTGCCGACCCGGTACAAACCGCAGTAACAATCAAGGCTATGACCAGGTAACCTCACGAAGTTCAGCACTGGTATGCAGTCCTTCACCTATCAGCACGGCATCGAAAGATGCCTGCTCGATTAATGTAATATCAGCGGCAGTTTTCATACCGCTTTCAGCAACAGCAACAACATCTTTTGGAATATAAGGACGAAGCATTACCGATGTTTCAAGCTTGAGCGAAAAGTCTTTCAAGTCTCTGTTATTGACTCCGATCATCAAAGCTCCCTTCTCAAGAGCTCTGTCAAGCTCCTTACGGTCATGAACCTCCACCAGCACATGCAGGCCAATGCTCAGTGCCAACTGCAGGTAATCGCCAAACTGGCAGGGATCAAGCGCCGCTACAATAAGCAAAATAGCATCAGCGCCAATCAGCCGCGACTCAAAAATCTGGGATTCATCAATAATAAAATCCTTGCGCAGAACAGGCAAAGAAAAAGAACGACTTACCATCTGAAGATAGTCGTTCGAACCCTGAAAAAACAAGCGATCCGTAAGCACTGAATACGCTGCAGCACCAAGCTCCCCATACCTCCGGGCAATTGCAACGGGATCAAAATCAGCAACGATAACCCCACGCGAAGGCGAGGCTTTCTTGACTTCAGCAATAAGCCTCACACCTTCACCCGTATGCCTGAGTGCGCTGGTAAAATCACGAGTTGAAACAAGAGAACTCTGCAGCTCAACATACCGCCTTGAGGGTTTCTGTTTTTTAAGTTCCTGTATTTCCCGCCGTTTCTCCTCTAATATCCTGGTAAGATAGGTCATAACATTCAGTTTGCTGCAGCTAATTCCCGAAGCTCACTTTCAAGCTCAACAATCTGAAGAATATTATCAAGAAACCAGGGATCAATACCAGTCGACTTATGGACCTCCTCAATGGTTGCACCCGCCTGAAAAGCGTATCGAAGGTAAAATATCCGATCAGCCTTCGGTATCTTCATTTTTTCAAGAATATCCTCTTTAGCAAACTTTTTCTGCTGCGGAGTCATATCAAGCACATTCATCACATCCTTACCATCCGAGCCAAGTCCTGCACGGCCGATTTCAAGTCCACGGAGCGACTTCTGCAAAGCTTCCCTGAAATTTCTTCCAAAAGCCATCACCTCACCAACCGACTTCATCTGAACACCAAGGCGGGCATCAACATTCTTGAACTTTTCAAAATCCCAGCGAGGGATCTTCACAACACAATAATCAATAACAGGTTCAAAACTAGCTGGAGTAGTTTTCGTTATATCATTCAAAATCTCATCAAGGGTATAGCCAACAGCAAGTTTTGCGGCTACTTTCGCAATGGGGAACCCGGTTGCCTTCGATGCAAGAGCAGAACTTCGCGACACACGGGGATTCATCTCAATCACGACAATACGTCCATTCACGGGATTAATGGCAAACTGAATATTGCTGCCACCGGTCTCAACACCGATCTCCCTGATAATCCTTATCGAGGCATCCCTCAACTCCTGATACTGCCTGTCAGTAAGCGTCTGAGCCGGTGCAACGGTAATACTGTCACCTGTATGCACGCCCATAGGATCAACGTTCTCAATCGAACAGACAATAATCACATTATCGGCCAAATCACGAATAACCTCAAGCTCAAACTCCTTCCACCCAATTAAACACTCCTCAACCAGGACTTCGCTTATAGGGCTTTCAGCAAGTCCCCTACGCACAGCTTCATAATAATCAGCTTTTGTCTCAGCAAACCCACCACCCGTACCGCCAAGCGTAAACGAAGGTCTTATAACAATCGGCAACCCAATCTCTTCAAGTGCCTCTTTGGCTTCCTTTTCATTACGCACAAAAAAACCTTTAGCCATTTCAAGGCCAATTTTTTTCATGGCAGTACTGAAAAACTCACGATTTTCAGCTTTTCTTATGGCACGAAGCTTTGCACCTATAAGTTCAACTCCATTACGCTCCAGAATCCCCGACTCAGCAAGGCTCACAGCAATATTCAATGCTGTCTGCCCACCCATTGTCGGCAAGAGTGCATCAGGCTTTTCACGTTCAATAATTTTCTGAACATATTCCGGTGTAATCGGCTCAATATAGGTAGCATCCGCGAACTCTATATCAGTCATGATAGTTGCCGGATTGCTGTTTACCAGCACAACCCGATACCCATCCTCCTTAAGAGCCCGGCACGCCTGAGTACCCGAATAATCAAACTCACAGGCCTGGCCAATCACAATAGGGCCGGCACCAATCACTAAAATCGACTTTATATCTTCCCGCTTTGGCACGTTATATCCCGTGTTTAATACTTGGTAAGCTTTAAAAAAAAGTAATGTACAAAATATTTAAGGAGTTCTTCTCCCCTAACCAGATCCCAACTATTCAACCACCTTGATCTGTTCCTGATGAAACCCTCCCGACTCCCGCCTCAACCAGGCAGTCACTTCCTTAGGTTGCGCATTCATCAGCGAAATAATCAGCAGCGTATGCCCCGACCGGGCAAAATCAACATCATGAAGCGAAGGAATAGCCGGGGTATTAATATGGGAATGATAGGAACCTATAATTGCATACCCAATCATCCCTGCTTCCCGCTCCACATCATGATACTCCTTGTGTGAAATTTCAAACCCATGTTCCTTGCCATGATAAAGGCAATTAATGCATGGAGCTACCTCATACACAATGTTTTCAATATTTCCCCTGTGATCAATTTTTTGCTTCCCGACAAGCAACCCACAACATTCATAGGGCAACTCCCGAAAAGCCTGCTCCTGAATAATCTCAAATTTACGCCGGTAGAGTTTCATTGAACAACCAGTATCTATAAAAATAAAGAATCCTCGTAGCTCTGCTGCAAGGTATTGTATTTTATTTAAAGCCCCTTGGCCCCTATATCGGTCCTGTAGTAAGCACCTTCAAACCCGATCTTGTCAACCGCAGCATAAGCCTTGTCAATACTCTCCCTGAGGTTTTCCCCAAGAGCCGTCACAGAAAAAACCCTTCCCCCCGCCGTAGTTAAC
>JAPLFE010000107.1 GCA_026390855.1 Chlorobiales bacterium
TGCACGTGGGGGTGTTTCTTGTCATCTGAAATTACAAAATATCCTATATACGTCTTCCCCATGCACGTGGGGGTGTTTCTAATAATATCTTGTTCTTCTTTCTTGGTAGAAGGTCTTCCCCATGCACGTGGGGGTGTTTCCGACAGACAAGACAAGACAACGACAACGACAGCGTCTTCCCCATGCACGTGGGGGTGTTTCTCAGGTATTTGCCAGCACCAAGTATCGCCTGAAGTCTTCCCCATGCACGTGGGGGTGTTTCTCCTGACATCATGCATAAACATTGCCACTGAACTGAATCCGATTCCAGTTTGTAATTGCGCAAGCAAACTCTCAGATGCAGTACATGGAGAAAAATCTGCATCGTTATGCTCTTTGGTTAATCGGAAGCTTATTGCAGTTAAAGATCATTTTGGCATAATGAGTAATATTAAACGCTCTACCCTTGTTATCGCGGCTAAAAAAAATTATCAGGTGAAAACGGTTAAAGAGGTTACAGTGTTTTTTTGATGATTGCCCAAATGGTACAGGGAGGTAGAAATTTGGGTTGGTAAGTGCCTTCATACTGGTGATACAATCTTGTTTCTTAACATACGGAGAACCAAAATGAACAAACGACGTACTCTTTCTAGCTGGTCTGTTCCTGTGTTTACCTTTGCATTGCTGTTTTTGCTATCGGTCATAGCAACTGCTGGAGCACCTCTTAAAGGTGTTGATGTCAAACTTGGTAAAAATCCCGGTGGGGGCTTAGCCGCCAGGCAGGCGGGATCTGATGGAAAAGTCGATTTTGGAGTGTTACCTGCCGGGGTTTATTATCTGGAGTTACCTTCGTCCAGCATGCACCTCGAAATTTCGGGAACCACTCAGGGTAAAATCACGCGCGATATTCAGCCAAATTTCTCTCGCCAAACCAGGAATGCTCAAGCGGTACGTGTTGAATTTACCTTGGATGGAAAACAAAAGCTATCGGTATTATTGACTTCTCCTGAAAATTCTGGGAATGCAAATCCTAAGCCGCAAATGGCGCCTGAGGTAAAAGGCTTACAGCCAAGCCAATACTGAAGCTCAGGGGTTAAAAAATAATCCGAGTCAGATGAACGTTACATTCACTGACTCAGCGCTCACTTGGAGCGTGATGAGAAATTTATAGATACTGCGCAGGTATGCTGCAGAACACAGGTACAGTGGAGGTAATGTTCCAATCTCAATAATATTCCGTAATTGAGAATTTGATGAAATCTCAAGAGCATTGGGAATCGGTGTACGAAACAAAGTCACCTGATTCGGTGAGTTGGTTTCAGGAACATGCACTGCATTCTCTGCAATTGATCAGGCAAACTGGCGTTCCTTTATCAGCGCCGATCATTGATGTTGGTGGGGGAGCCTCAACACTGGTGGACGATTTACTTACCGAAGGCTATTCGAGTCTCACTGTTCTGGATTTTTCTTCAGCAGCAATTGCAGCGGCGCGACATCGTCTGGGTTCCGAACGGAGTATGAAAGTGCAATGGTTACTGGCAAATATTATGGAGGTTGAGTTGGCTGCTCATGCCTATGCTGTCTGGCATGACAGGGCGGTTTTTCACTTTCTCACGGCAAAGGATGATCGGGCAAAGTATGTTCAGGCTGTGATGAAAGCCGTCAAACCCGGTGGTTACATCATTATTGCAACGTTTGCCGAAGATGGCCCGAGTCAGTGCAGTGGGCTGCCCGCCGTGCGCTATCGCCCAGATGAATTACAGGCTGAATTTGGTGATTCTTTCGCTCTTATCCAGCACGATAAAGAGTCGCACACAACTCCGTCGGGTATGATTCAGCCTTTTTTGTACTGCTCTTTTCAGAAGCGTATTTCGTGAGGTAGTTCTTTCCATCCAAACTGTCAACAGTTTCTATAGCGTTTTTTCATGATTTTCTGCTGAAAATCTGCATTAGCCACGATCCAGCACTTTGCTTCGGCTTGCATTTAATTGGAAGTCCTTCCTTTTCCCAGCGGACAATCCCGTACTGCATATTGACAACTTTGCGGTATCCGTGGTTCATCAGAATACGGGTAGCCATTAAGCCGCGATTACCAACATGACATGCAATAATGACCTTACGGTTTACAGGTATTTCCTTATAGCGTTGTTCAAATTCGCGTAAAGGAATCAGCATAATATCAGGAACATCGAATGATTTTTTGGCTATTTCACGATCTTCACGCACATCGACAAGCAATGCACCTTTTTGAATCATTGCAAGGGCGGCTTTGGGGCTGACCTCTTGAGGATTGCTCATAGTTTATATTTACGTTATATGGTTCTTAAATATTTCAGTGCGTCATTTTCTGGTACATGTTTCCTTGTATCCGGCTTTCTCATCAACTACCAACTGGGTCGTCTTATAATTGCCAAGAGTACCAATACCCCGTACAGGTATATAGAGTACGAAATATCTGGGAAAGAACAATCAGTATTCTTTTCTCTTAGAATTTTCTGTGAAATATTCAGAAAACGAGGTTACAGGATGCATTTCATATTACAGGAATGCCGACGTGCGGGGATGCTCTGTTGTTCTTTGGGGCGATTGCTCTCTGCCCCAGCGCAGAGAGCAATCGTCAGTAAAAGCCTTGATGTTTTTCGCTGGGTGGATAATTACTCGGTTATCCCAATTGAATAAAATCCCTTAGTTGAGCTCGTCTGTCCATGATTCGTGGGAATGCACTATCTTCCAACCATCCTGCTCTTTTTTCCATAGCATCGTAAAAAAATGTTTTGACTTCATGTTTGGTCCGTTTTTCAATTCCATTTCCGACTTTTCTTCACTTGTCATCAGTGCCAGGTTTCTGGAAAGGGCTGTAACCCTTACCTCAACTGGCTCAACGTGCTGTCTTTCCCTCGTCGAGAAATAATTGGTGATGATACCAACCCACGCACTTCGTTCAGCGTAAAAGTCTGTTCCGGCAATTGCTGATACAAACTCATTTTTGCTGTAATACTCTGACCATGCACTACCATCCAATTGGTTTATTGCAGTGATCAGGTGATTGAACTGTTCTTTTACCTCTTTTTTGATGACTTCTTTTTCAGTCTCTGATACTGTTTGTTGCTGTTGCTGAGGTGATGTCATAATGAGCTTTTTAGAGAATTGATGGAGAGGTCCAAAATGGGTGATCAACTCGACTTGATTCCTCCATCCTGCCTATGATGAAGAGGAGTTCGGAATATTTTGAAAATTACTCATAATACTGCATATGCTCAAATTATCAACTGGAAGCACCTTGAAGCGCAAACTGCTTTTTCAGCTTCAGCTGTAGCGTCTTTTCCACGGAAATCATAAGCTCATAATCTGGGAGCTGAAGTCCCTCGACAATAACCGGGATATCGAGCCCGAATATTGCCAAAGTGCTCCAGGCATCCAGCGTGCGACTACGTTCAATCCCTGAAAAATATGCTGGATGTATATAAACTCTTCCGCAATTATTTAAGCTGTCAGCAAATAATGAATTTATTTTGCCAGTTTCCTAGAAAGAGTAATTGCCTTATAAGGATATATAATAAGGAGATATTGAATAAATATACTATGTGTTTGGCTGCTGATGAAGTCGTCTGGCGAAAAATATTGTTAGAATTTTATATTTTAATATATAAATTATATATGCGTATTGGGGGTGGTGAATTGGTACCCAAGTAAACTTGTCGACAGCAGCATTGGTAACCACCCTCAGTATGTGGTGTGATTTTGAGTTGATAGTCTTTTTCAATCTGACACCTTTGAATATTAAAAACGCTGCAATGATTTTAATTAAGGCCAAAACACTTAAGGGGTTCAAGTTGCATAGCCTTGAGGGTGAAATAGGTAAGGTTGAGGAATTCTATTTCGATGATCGGCATTGGACCATTCGTTATCTGGTTGCAGACACGGGTAAATGGCTCAGTGGCAGGCAGGTTCTTATTTCTCCCTATGCTTTGGGTGGAGTGGATAGAGAAAAGAAACTTATTAACGTCTATTTAACCAAAAAGCAGATTGAGCATAGTCCATCTTTGCACTGCGAACAACCCATATCTCGACAATTCGAGACAGATTACTTTGGGTATTATGGGTGGCCGATTTATTGGGGTGCTCCATACCTGTGGGGATCTTCTCCTTACCTGGAGCGTGACAGTGAAAAGTGGAAAAATATTACAATCGGCGAAAAAGTATGGGATCCCCATTTGCGCAGTACGCACCAGGTGACTGATTATAATATTCAGGCCATAGATGGTGAGATAGGCCACGTCGATGATTTTATCATTGATGACGAAACATGGGCGATCCGATATCTCATTGTTGATACTCGAAATTGGTGGCCGGGCAAAAAGGTATTACTCTCTCCTCGATGGATCGAAAGTGTCAGCTGGGAGGAAGGTAAAGTTTTCGTCAATCTTCTTCGTGAGTCTATAAAGAAGTCACCGGAATACACTGAGGAATCGATGCTTACTCGTGATTATGAAGCAGGATTGCATAGGCATTATAATCTCCACGGCTACTGGGTTGAAGAAGATGCTCCCCGGACACATGAGCAATGAACCCAATACATCTCTTATTGACGGTAACAAAATGAAATGTGAATCTTTTTAATAAACCTCTAAACTTATTACAGCTATGGCAGACGAAACCATGACCAAGTATCAGGGAGAAGCCCACGCCCTACCGGACATCATAGGAAATATTATACGTTTCCCTTTTGAAGTGGTAAAAGTAGGAGTCGGTTCGGCCGCGAACGTAATTGTATTTGTTGGTACAACCTCTATCAACCTGGTCAGTAACGTGCTTTCGACAGTTACTCAGGTATTGCAGGGTATATCATCAGCGATTACCCCTAAACAGTAAACTGTTGATTTTTTTGAAAAGCACTTTATACTTTTGGTATAGGGTGCTTTTTTTTTAAGCTTTTCAAAGTGTAATTTTACTTCGTTTACGCGAAACAAGTGTCAAGAGCTTGTTTTGAGCGGTTGCAATTCTATATTTAAAGGTGGCTTTTTTATCCGTAACGTCTTGTGGCAATTGCTCCTTCAGAGCAAAGCTTTGTCGGCTGGAAGTAAACCGTTCTTTTCTCTATCATCTCAAGTTGCTGATATTTTGGCATCAGAGCAGTATTTTGACCGGCTCCTCGTCATTAAGTTGTTTTACAACAATAAATTCCCTCATGGTAATGCATTCAACGTATCGTTGATTATGAAATAATTTTCCGCGAGGAAAATTTTAGTCCCGATACAGAGTTATAAGAGTATCGCCAGCGTTTAAAAAACAAGGGCGTTGTTCTGATTCAAAAAATTTATGTCGCACTCAAACCTTAGATCATCATACCAGAACATGTTTAAAAAAAGTTTTCTTCTCTTTGTTATCCTAGTAGGTTGCGTTACTCCACTCTTTACGGTAAACTCCGGCGCAGCCGCACCAGTTGCCGCTACAATTACCCTCAAGCCGACACCTGAAGAGGAAGAAGCTAGTATATATATCAGTCAACAACTTCTACAGAAGCACTTTAGAAAGGTATCGGCCAACGACTCTCTTTCTCAGCAGATATTTAATCGTTATCTCGATAATCTTGACCGCAATAGAAACTATTTTTTGGCCAGCGATATTGCCAGCCTCAGAAAAGCTTACGGTACCCGGATTGATGATGACCTTCTTGCTGGTAAGTCAAGCGCAGGATTTGCCATCTATAACCTTTTTCTCAAACGGGCAAAAGAAAAAATGCTGTTTATGAAGGCCGCGGTTGATACCGTTAATTTTAACTTTTCAACAGCTGAAACCCTTGAACTTGACCGAAAGGCCGAACCATGGCCTGCAGACAGGCGGCAGCTTACTGATCTTTGGAAAAAAGAGTTGAAATATCAGTGGCTCAACCTTCAATACTCAGGCGAAAAAAATAAAAGTGTTCGTAGTGCCCTTTCTAAAAGCTTTACAAGCCGATTGAACCTTTTAAACCATCAGAAGCCTGCAGATGCGTTTCAAGCCTACACAGCTGCATTGACCACATCATTTGATCCTCATACAAGTTACTTCTCCCCCGACGAGTACGAAAACTTCCAGATCGACATGAGTCGCTCGCTTGAAGGAATCGGTGCGCAACTGCAGAGTGACAATGAGTATACCATTGTTAATGAGGTCATCCCTGGAGGACCTGCATTTAAAAGCAATGAATTGAAAAAGGGCGATAAAATTATCGGTGTCGGTCAGGGAAAAGCCGCTGAAATTGTTGATGTCATTGGCTGGAGAATCAATGATGTCGTAAAACTTATCCGTGGAAAAAAAGGTACCATCGTTCGTCTGAAAATTCTTCCTGCAAGCCAGGCAGGGCGAGGTCCTGCAAAAATCGTACAACTCCTTCGAGCCAAGGTTGATCTGGTGGAACAGGCGGCTAAAAAAACCATTATTAACCAGAGGGGTAAAAAAATCGGTGTTATTACCATACCATCATTTTACCTTGATTTTGAAGGCCAACAACAGAACACCGGCAATTATGCCAGCACAAGCCGTGATGTAAGCCGTATTCTGAATGAACTCAATGCTGAGCATGTTGATGGCATCATTATCGATGTGCGCAATGATGGCGGAGGTTCTCTTGAAGAAGCGGTAAAAGTTACTGGACTTTTTATCCCAAGCGGGCCTGTTGTACAAATCAGCAATTCAACAGGTGGAAATACGGTGCTCAATGATGATGACGCTCGCGAGCAGTATAGCGGACCTCTTGCCGTGCTTGTCAACCGATACAGTGCCTCTGCCTCTGAAATTTTTGCAGCGGCAATTCAGGATTACGGTCGTGGAGTTATCATTGGTGAAAGAACGTTTGGAAAGGGCACGGTACAAAGTATCACCAAGCTTGTAAGGCCGATTACTTTCTTTGAAAAGTCTCCGGACCTTGGGGAGATAAAGCTCACTATAGCAAAGTTTTATCGGATATCCGGGGAAAGCACTCAGCATAAAGGGGTTGAGCCTGATATTACAATGCCGTCTATGATCGATACCTCCACCATTGGCGAAGATACTTATACCAGCAGCCTGCCATGGAGTACTATCACAAGGGCATTGTATCAGCCGACAGCAGAGATCAGTGCTGAAAAAATCAGCATTCTCCGTCAAAAGGAGGCTGAGCGATCATCTAAAAACGCGTTGTACCAAACCTATCTGCATGATCGGGATACTCTTGACCAGATCCGTAAAAAAAAGGTGGCATCGCTTCAGGACGCAGCTTTCAAATCAGAAATAGAAACGATAAAGCAGATCGAAAAGCATTGGATTCAGGAGCAGGAGGTAACCAAGGATCTGACAAAGGATGTGCTCCTCAATGAGGCTGCAGGTGTTGTGTCCGATTTGGCCGCGCTGAATGCGCCGCAGAAGAACGGAGTTATCCAGAAGTTGCCTTCGTTGAATTAAATTGTGTACTCCAGGCTGATATACCGGTTTGTCAAAAGTACTGTGGTGGAGAGCCGAAGAGATTATAGGGAAAGGTTTTAAAGCGTGAGTGGTGTGTGCTTTCATTTTGCACACACCACCCGGGCTCCGGTTAATAGCTGAAAATATCCTTAAGAGTTAGCTCTTTGACGGTTCCATATTTCTGCAAGGTTTCCATGTCAAGATTTTCCTTTTTACCAAGTACAAGCATCACATGTTTTTTATTGACAAAGTGCGTCCTGTGGAATTTTTCAATATCACTCAGGTCCATGGTCGCCGTGTCACGATAAATATCCCTTCTGATGTCATACGGGTTCCCGAGTCTCATTGCCTCTTCATAATTGAAAAGAACCTCGGTTCTGGTCAGCCGTTCTGTGGAAATTTTCTGCAGAATACCGTTTTGTGCCGAAGCAAACAGCTCAGGTGATTTTGGCAGCTCGTTCATCAGGGTGCTTATCCCATCAAGTGCTTCGGGCAGCTTGTCTGCCTGAGTGCCAATATAACTGACTATATAGTTGCGCTCATTTTTCTGCTTTGGTGTTTTGTATACCGAAAAAACAGAATAAGCCAGTGCTTTGGCTTCCCTCAGTTCCTGGAAAACCACTGACGACATTCCTCCACCATAATACTCGTTGAAAAGGGTGACAAGCGGTGCCATGGTGTAATCGTAGACGTCATCTTTTGTCAACAGCAGCACCTCCGCCTGAGTCATATCGTAATCAACGAAGTAGACAAGATTATCATGCTGTTCAAGATCTTTGTAAGTATCGGAAGCTGGCAGTGCTGTGAATGTTTCCGGATAATGCCTTACCGAATGCAGTTCACTGAGTACCTCCTGTGATGGTGTGGGTCCATAGTAGAGTACACGGTGGCGGTAGTGCAACAGTTCCTGCACTTCTGAAAGCAGCTCTTCAGACGTCACTTTTTCAACTTCTTTATTACTGAGAACATTGGTGAATGGTGACACAGGGCCGTATTTCCCGTAATTGGTCATGGCCTCCAGAAGTATCTTCTTCTTGGAAAGTTTGTCATCATCGCGTTCTTTTATGATGCCAGCTTTCAGTTTTTCCAGGGCATCTTCATCCGCTTGGGTGTCAACAAGGAGATTTTCAAGCAGCCGAATTGCTGAAGAAAAGTTTTTTTCAAGTCCCGAAAGCTTCAGGTATACATATTGATCGGATGTAAATGCCGAAAAGCTTGCTCCTATTTTATAGAGTTCCTGGCTGAATTCTGCAGGATTCAGGCTGGAGGTACCGAGATATGAAAGGTAGTCCAGTGCCAGTTCTATTTTTTTGCTGCTGTTTCTCCCGAAATCGAACACATAATAGAGGGAGAAAAGCTCGTTTTCCTGGTTTTGGAGGTAGTGCAGCTTAATTGTTGGGTTGATATCAAAAAACTCGATATCCTTTTCATAGTCAAGAAAGGATGGTTCGGTTTTTTCAGATTTCTGAGCTAGAATTTTTTCTGCAAACGGTGATGAAGTATCCCGATTTACCGTGAGAGGCGTGATCTGTGGTTTCTGGATTTTTGTTTCACTTTTTGGTGTTCCGTGCTCCTTGTAAATCGCAACATAATTTGACTTGTAGTGATTTCGGGCAAACTCTACAATATCTTCTTTTGTGATTTTTTGCAGACGGTTGAGCTGGTCGACATGTTCCCGCCACTCCATACCCCATACAAACGAATCAACATACGACTCAACACGTCCCTTATTGCTTTCGTTGAGTTTAAGCTCTTCAATTTTTAAATCATTGATGGCTGCTTCGATTAACCAATCGGGAAATGTACCCTCTTTGAGAAGTTCCAGCTGACCAATCAGGAGCTCTTTCACCTGGTCAAGGTTTTGACCCTCCCTTGGTTTTCCACTCAAAATGTGCGCAGAGTAATCTTTCATCATTATCAGCATTGATCCGCCATCAAGCACCTTCTGCTGCTGGTTCAGGTTAAGATCAATCAGACCTGCAGTCTGGTTATAAATAATCTTGTCAACTAGGGTCAGGTAATTGGCATCAGGGCTGTTGATTCCATCGAATCGAAATCCGATCACAATTTCTTCCGATTCCGGACCTTTCACTTTGACGACCGTTGGCTCGGTGATTGGTTCTTCAACCGCAGGTGTAAATTGTGGAATCTCTTGAGCTTGCAGCACCGAAAACTTCTCATCAATAAGTTGTATGGTACTGTCTGGATCAAAATCACCAGCGATGCACAGTGCCATGTTGTTAGGCACATAGTAGGTCCGAAGGTAATCGACCACGTTTTTTATTGAAGGGTTTTTCAGGTGCTCGGCTGTGCCGATCGTTGTTTGTGTTCCGTAGGTATGCTTTTTAAAGAGTTCGCTGAAAAGACCTTCCCATATTTTGCGACTGTCGCTGTCCATCGTCATATTTTTCTCTTCATACACGGTTTCGAGTTCTGTATGAAAAAGTCTCATGACTGGATTACGGAACCGCTCTGCCTCAATGCTTAACCACTGGTCCAGTTTATTCGATGGAATATCGTTGATATAGACTGTCTGTTCGACCCAGGTATAGGCATTGGTCCCTTGAGCACCAATGGAGTTCAGAATCTTGTCATATTCATTAGGTACGGTGTAGCTGGCAGCTATATTTGAAATACTGTCGATATCCTTGTATATCGCAGCACGTTTGTCGGGATCTGCTGTCACGCGGTATTGCTCAAAAAGCTCCGTGATTTTTTCAAGCTCGACATATTCCTTTTCATAGTCCAGAGAGCCAATAGAATCAGTTCCCTTAAAAAGCATGTGCTCAAGGTAGTGTGCAAGTCCGGTTGTCTCAGCCGGATCATTTTTGCTGCCTGCCCGCACAGCAATCGATGTGTAAATTCTTGGTTCGTCCCGGTGAGCGCTCATGTAGACGGTCAGTCCGTTACTGAGTGTATAAATTCTTGTATTGAGAGGATCTCCCTGAACCGTCGTGTATGGATAATGCTTGGTATCGTTGATCATGGGCTTACATGATATTAAAGGTAAAAAAAGTATCCCGATGGAGGGCATCGGGATTGCTGTCTATGAAACTGTGAAAATTACTTTGCAATACGAAAGATATAATAATGGGATATAAAGTGCATACTTGCAACCGCATTCAATGGTCCTTGAGTAACAATATACCGTACGGCAAAGTTTCCAGATAACTTGTCAAAGCCGTTTTCAAGTGGTGTAGGCTGCAAGGTTACACCACTTGAAAGTGTTTCAGAGGCTGTTTGCTCCATTATTCCAAAGTGTGAACTGGATGTCCATGATTGATGTTATTTTCTTTAAAACTATCCGATAAGCAAAAAAAATAGAGAGCATGAGCTGAAGAGGCTGTTAAAGTTATTCGTAGTTAGCCGCCTTTATTGCTATGTTTTAAAATATGGCTTGGGTGCCTGTTAGCGTATCGTAATGAAAGAAAATGAAATATCACCGAGAGGGGAGAGTTGTTTATGGAAATAAGTGGGAGCGGTAAGTACAGGCTTGTAAGTCCCTACAGTCCGGCGGGTGACCAACCCAAGGCTATCGAGGCGCTCACTGAAGGCGTTCTCTCAGGTAATCCATACCAGACACTTCTTGGTGTTACTGGGTCTGGAAAAACCTATACTATTTCCAACGTCATTGCTCAGGTCGATAAACCTGTTTTGGTAATGAGTCACAACAAAACCCTTGCAGCGCAGTTGTATGGGGAGCTCCGACAGTTTTTTCCGGATAATGCCGTAGAGTATTTTATAAGCTACTACGATTTCTATCAGCCCGAAGCTTATTTGCCGGCTCTCGACAAATATATTGCTAAAGATCTCCGTATAAACGACGAAATTGAACGCTTACGCCTCAAGGCCACCAGTGCTTTGCTCAGCGGCAGGAAAGACGTGATTGTCGTCAGTTCTGTCAGTTGTATTTATGGTCTTGGTTCTCCTGAAGATTGGAAAGCACAGATTCTTGAACTGCGTTCTGGTATGGAAAAAGACCGGGATGCTTTTCTGAAAGAGCTGATAGCTCTTCATTATGTTCGTGACGATGTTCAGCCAACGTCAGGGAAGTTCAGGGTGAGGGGCGATATTATTGATCTTGTCCCTGCTCATGAAGAACTTGCTCTCAGAATCGAGTTTTTTGGAAACACTATTGAAAGCCTTCAAACCTTTGATATTCTCAGTGGTGAAGTGCTTGGCACAGAGAGCTATGCGTTTATTTATCCAGCCCGGCAGTTTGTTGCTGATGAAACAAAGCTTAAGGATGCCATGCTGGCTATTGAAAATGAGCTTGCTGGACGGTTAAATGTTTTCCGGGATGAGAACCGGTTTCTTGAGGCCCGTAGACTTGAGGAACGGACCCGTTATGATCTTGAAATGATAAAAGAGCTCGGTTACTGTTCTGGCATTGAAAATTATTCCAGACATCTGTCGGAACGTAAGGAAGGGGAGAGGCCTTATTGTCTTCTCGATTATTTCCCCTCGGATTATCTTGTTGTCATTGATGAATCCCATGTCACGCTACCCCAGATAAGGGGTATGTACGGTGGCGACCGTTCCCGAAAAACTATTCTGGTCGAACATGGTTTCAGGCTGCCTTCAGCGCTCGACAACCGTCCGCTTCGGTTTGAGGAGTTTGAGGAAATGGTGCCGCAGGTCATCTGCGTCAGTGCTACTCCCAGTGAGCATGAACTCCTGCGTTCAGGGGGAGTCGTGGTTGAGCAGCTTGTCCGCCCAACCGGGCTGCTTGACCCCCCTGTAGAAGTACGGCCAGTCAAGGGGCAAATCGATAATCTTCTTGCCGAAATCCGTATCCATACCGCTAAAGGCAACAAGGCTCTCGTTATGACCCTGACTAAAAGAATGGCTGAAGATCTGCACGACTATTTTAGAAAAACCGGTATACGTTCGCGCTATCTGCATTCAGAAATCAAAAGTCTTGAGCGTATACAAATTCTCCGCGAACTTCGTGTCGGTGATATTGATGTACTTGTGGGAGTGAACCTTCTTCGCGAAGGGCTTGATCTGCCTGAAGTATCGCTTGTGGCAATTCTTGATGCCGACAAGGAGGGCTTTTTGCGCAATGCCCGTTCGCTTATGCAGATTGCCGGCAGGGCAGCCCGTAACGTTGAGGGCTTTGTCGTGCTTTATGCTGATGTGTTGACGCGTTCCATCTGCGAAGTACTTGATGAAACTGCAAGGCGTCGCGCCATACAGCATCGGTATAACGAAGAACATGGTATTACGCCACAGTCAATCATTAAATCCGTTGACCAGATACTCGACACTACCAGTGTTGCTGATGCTGAGGAACGCTATCGGCGCAAGCGCTTCGGCCTTGAACCAAAACCTGAAAGGCTGCTTACCGGATTACTCGAAACACTGACGCCTCAGGAAAGCTATGCCATGGCAGCTGAACTCCGGCTTGAAATGCAGGAAGCCGCTGTCCATATGGAGTATGAAAAAGCAGCCTACCTTCGCGACGAAATTACAAAGCTTGAACAAGCTATAAAACGTCTTCCGACCGAAGAATAGGGTTTTGGTTTCTATTTTTTCTTCATCCCTAAAATCAAGGGATTCTCGCTGCTGTTCAATTCAAGATGTAAAATGATACGGCGATGGTGAGGTCAAAGTATTGTGTAAAATTGATAAAAAAAGGAGGTCTTAACCTCCTTAATAGTAAAAAGTACTGGGATTTAGAAGCCTAACCTCAAACCAAGCAAAACGCTGTTACTTGCGAATTGAAAATCTCCACCACTGTTATCGAGGCTAACCGTACTCGTTCTAAAATACCGGTAGCGGGCATCAATATCGATGTTTTTAGCAAATGGAATGGCAACACCAGCTCCAAACTGATAACCAAGCACTGAATGAGATTCGTCCCTTGGGTTAGGGTTTTTTACTATACCAGCATTATTGACCCCTACACTTGTCCAGCCGATGCCAGCCGTAAGGTAAGGATTAACAGCACCGGCCTTGAAATCATAGTAGCCATTTGCCAGAACCGATGTTGCAGAAATATTACCTTTCATCGGAGCAGAATTCCCTATATTATCTGCTCCTTCTTTAGCATTGTTCCGCTGATAACCATACTCTGCTTCAACCCTATATCTATCGCACCACTTAACACCTAGAGCTCCCAGCACATTAATACCCGCATCGGTTGTAACTGTTTGTTTATTGAGTTGCGTAACATGGTCTTTAATATTGACATCATTAAACCATGAAGCTCCAACATTTCCACTGATATAATAAGAAGGTGATTCAGCGGCATAAGCAGGAGCGGTAATCATGCCGGCAGTAAGAAATACCCCAAAAAGAGCAAGAGATTTTTTCATTGCGTTTTTTGATTAAATAAGTAAGAAAATACAGTTGCATGTTAGAAACTCAATTTACCATAACTAAACGCATTTTCTGTTTTCCCCGGGTTGGTTGTCATTCAGATTGACAACTCATTGAGGGGTATCCGTCAAACTCTGGTCAGTAATAATTGAGGATAATGTGAGTTCCAAAAATCACATGTTTACATCGTGGAAAAAGAATGTGCATGCAGATTATCAAACAGACTATACCTGAGTAATTCGCTGCTTTTCTATTGTCTGATGCACTCTATTTTGTATGTTATTTAAACAGCGTTTTTTGCTTTTTTTTGACAAAAAAGCTATAACCTATTATACTATAGAGGTGTGATATTATAGAGATAATCAAGCGCCTGCTACCTTTTTATATATGTTTTATTCTGGAGTTTGTGAGCAATGTTAGCCCAGATAGAGAAGGATCATTATAATAAACTCAACGAGATACTTGCGCTGTCCCGGCGCAATCTCAAAAATTTTGATGAATCACTGATTCAGCGTGCCTTTTTTATGTGCTACCGGGCACATGAAGGTGAAAAAAGGGCCTCCGGTGAACCATTTTTCTACCACCCGGTAGAAGTCGCCACTATTCTTCTCAATGAACTTCCTCTTGACGGTGTTTCCGTTGCGGCTGCGCTGCTGCATGATGTTATTGAAGACAGTGGTTATACCTATGAAGACATTGTTGCTGAGCTTGGTGTTGAAGTAGCCGACATCGTTGAAGGGCTTACCAAGATTTCCGGAATCATGATAAACCGGGAAAATACTCAGGCAGAAGGCTTTCGCAAGATGCTGCTCTCAATGGTTAAGGATATACGGGTTATTCTCATAAAGTTTTGCGACCGATTGCATAACATGAGAACCCTTGAATCACTTCCCGAGCACCGTCGCCTTAAGATCGCTCTTGAAACCAGGGATATCTATGCTCCTCTTGCTCATCGGTTCGGTCTGGGAAAAATGAAGGTTGAGTTTGAAAACCTTGCTCTCAAGTTTATTGATCCTGAAATGCACGATATGCTGCAGAAAAAGGTTCGTTTAAGCAGGGCAGAGAGGGTTGCCTATCTGAGCAAAATGATTAACCCCATCAAGGCTGATCTTGAAAAACAGGGATTCAAAGTCGATGTAGAGGGGCGTGCCAAGCACCTTTTTTCGATCTACAACAAGATGCGCAGCAAAAACAAGAGTTTTGAGGATATCCACGATCTCTACGGCATCCGGGTTATTATCGATACAGAAAGTATTGCCGACTGTTTTGCTGTCTATGGTTTTATTACCCAGAAATATCCTCCTATTCCGCAACATTTCAAGGATTACATCTCAATACCCAAGCATAATGGCTACCAGTCTCTTCATTCAGCTATTATAGGGCCGAGAGGCCATATGGTTGAACTGCAGATCCGTACAATGCGTATGCACGAGTTTGCTGAACTCGGTGTTGCCGCACATTGGCGTTACAAAGAAAAAATATCAAGGGACGATGCCAATATTGATTCATTTCTTCGGTGGGCCAGAGAGCTGATCAAGGATGCAGATTCGGCTGCAGCTTTTATGGAGGGATTCAAGCTTAATCTCTACCATGACGAAATTTATGTTTTCACTCCGAAAGGAGATATGAAAACAATGCCTGCAGGTGCAACCCCGATAGATTTTGCTTATGCCATTCATACTGAGGTCGGCAATGGTTGTATCGGTGCCAAGGTTAACGGTAAAATTGTTCGACTGAATGCGCAGCTTAAATCCGGTGACCGCGTTGAAATAATCACCTCAAAAAACCAGAAGCCTAAAGCTGACTGGCTTAAAATAGTCGTGACTCAGCGTGCCAAGCTGAAAATTCGATCTGCCATCAATGAGGAACGGCGTATTCAGATTGAGAAAGGGCGGGGCATGTGGGAAAAAATGCTTACCGGTACCAAAAAGCTTTTTTCCGATAACGATATTATCCGGCAGGTTAAAAAGTATGGTATTAAAACTCCTGCGGATTTCTTCAGCGCTCTGGCGAGTCAGCAGATCGATGGTGAAGAAGTCATTGAACGGGTAACAAGCTCCCGCAAGGAAGAGCCTGCGGCAAAAACTCTCAATGACGAAGCCCGTGAAGTTGAGGATTATCTGCAGAAAGCCCGGCAGGATCAGGAGCAGGAAGGTACATCGTCAAAGAAGGATGAGGTTATTATTGCCGGCATGAGCAATATCGCCTACTCCTATGCTAAATGCTGTCAGCCGGTTCCGGGTGATGACGTGATTGGATTTGTTACAACAGAAGGCGTTGTAAAGATTCACCGGAAAAACTGCATCAATGTCAGTAATGAAAATCTGCTGAAAAGTGAGCGGGCTGTCTCGGTATCCTGGAACAGAAAAGTCGAAACGGATTTTCTGGCAGGTATCAAAATTGTCGGTGAAGATCGAATTGGTATAATCAATCAGATTACGACGGTTATCTCTAAATTCGATACCAATATTCGCAGTATTTCGCTTCATGCCCGCGATGGAATGTTTGTTGGAACATTAATGGTCTATGTTCGCAATGCCGATAAGCTCCTTACTCTTATGGATAAGGTGAAAAAAGTTCAGGGAGTCTTTACGGTCGAGCGTCTTATAAGCTGAAGTAAAGCTGAAAGAACCTTGGATAAGGCGATAAGTGATTCTGTAATGAAATGATGGCTGCCTGCAGCATAAGCTGCAGGTAATAAAGCTCACGGTTGTCATCATGTCATGCTCTTGAATCCGTTAAAAAATCCTTCCCATAACGCTCTTCTTTTTTATTCCTGCCACAGCTCTTCTTATCAAAAATGTTTTTTCACCTTGTTCGGCAAGAAATCTGTATTCGTATATTGATTTTCATCAACGAACTGGTTGTGTATGACCAGATAATAAAAATATCAGAGCTTTGAAGAAAAACGCTTTGATTATCCTGTTTAAATGTTTCTTTACAGTCAGTTGTAGCGCCGCTCAATTAATTTATATAGGGTAGTTATGAAAAAAACAGCATTGTATTCCTGGCATGAACAGGCCGGAGCAAAAATTATCGACTTCGGAGGGTATCTGATGCCGGTACAGTATTCGGGAATTATTGCCGAACATAGAGCTGTAAGAAACGCAGCAGGGATATTTGATGTTTCCCATATGGGAAATTTTTACGTAAAAGGCAGTCGCGCTAAGGATTTTCTGCAGTACATGACGACCAATGACCTTGAAAAAATCCAGGACGGTCAGGCGCAGTACAACCTCATGCTCTATCCTCATGGTGGTATTGTTGATGATCTTATTATCTATCGCATTGAGCACGACACTTATTTCCTTATAGTCAATGCGAGCAATGCCCAAAAAGATTTTGAATGGCTCCAGGAGCATATCAATGCTTTTGAAGGCGTTTCGCTTGAAGATCATACCGAAGAGCTTTCATTGATCGCTCTTCAAGGCCCTTCAGCCATGAAGATTCTTGCTATAGTTTTTCCTGCTGTCGATTTTGCATCTCTTGGCTCATTTGAGTTTTGTAAAGCTTTATACAAGGGTTCAGAGCTGCTTATAGCACGAACTGGTTATACTGGTGAACAAGGTGTGGAAATCTGTTTATCAAATAACATAGCCTTACCTTTATGGGAGGCCCTGATTGAAGCAGGGAAGGATTACTGTATCCAACCTGTAGGATTGGGCGCGCGAGATACCCTCCGTCTTGAAATGGGATATTCACTGTATGGCCATGAAATCGATCAGGACACCAATCCACTTGAAGCGAGGCTGAAATGGGTGGTAAATATGAAAAAAGGCCACTTTATAGGTAAGGAAGCATGCGAGCAGGTGGAGGTTAATTTGACGCGTGGTGTTGCAGGCTTCAGCCTTGATGGTCGAGTTCTTCCTCGCCAGAATTTCAAAGTTTATAATACCGACCGCCAGGAAATTGGCTGGGTTTGCAGTGGTACCCTTTCCCCGACACTACAGGAACCTATTGGCACCTGCAATATTGTGCGTGAGTATATAAATCCTGGAACCGCCATTCTTGTTGAGGTTCGTGGGATATACCATACTGGTGTGATCAGGACCCTGCCTTTTGTTAAAACGTCTCTCGGCTGAAACCGCAAAAGGTATCAAGGAGTGTATGCAAGGTGAAAATGAAAAAAGATAATAAGGTGGCCAAGGGGCAGAATCATAACCGAGAATCGCTGAAGCGAGAGTTATCCGGCATTGTTTTCATGCTGGTTTCGTTTTTGCTGATCAGCTTTCTCTTGTGTTTTCATCCAGATGATGAAGCCGGTTTTGCGTCTCTTGGCTGGACCGATATTTTCAGCAAGGCAGCACGTGATGCTGCTGAAACCATTCACAATCCCTTTGGGCCATTAGGGGTTAAGCTTTCCTCCTTTTTTATCCATACGTACGGTTATCCAGTCATCCTCCCGTTAACGGCCATATTTTTCTGGGGCTGGTCACTTTTTCGTGCAAAAAGTCTTAAACCTGCTCTGCTTTTTTTCCTTTACAGCGCAACTATTTCAGTAGATCTTGCTGCAATGTTTGGCCTTACCTCTACTCCTTTCAGTGATGTGATGGCCGGTACAATCGGAAGAATGCTTGCTGAAAAAGTGAAAGTTGTTGGCGAAGCTGGTGCATGGGTTCTGCTTGGTGTTTTTGCAATTGTTTTGACTGTTTATATGGCACGAGGCATGTCTCAGGAATTCATGCAGGCAGGTTTAGCCATAAAAAAATTAGTTATCAAGCCGTTTACAGCTATAAAGGTATGGCTTGATGAGAGACGTAAAAAAAAAGATGAAAAGCGCAGGCTGAAAGCAGAACAAAAGCAACTGTATAAAGAAAAACAGAAAAAGCAGGACCAACCCCAGCCGCTGCGGCGATCGGAAAAGCTAGTGTCAGTAACTGACCCGAAGTCTGAACTGCCAGTAAAAGAGAGTGTTTACCAGGAACCTTCTCCTGTTGAAATCCTCGAACCGTTACAACTTCCTCAAGTTCCCGGCGAACCTGAAATGATCATTCATCAGGGCATTCATGAAAAGGAAGCTGACCTTGATGAACGTCGTCTCAAGGTTAAGACCAAGGACCGGGAAGCATACCGCTTTCCATCGATCGATCTTCTGGAAAAAGTACCTGATGACGATAATCGTATTGATGAACACCACCTGGCCGAAAGCAAGCAAAAACTGCTTGAAAAGCTTAAAATTTATAAAATCGAAGTAAAAAGAATTTCCACCACTGTCGGCCCTCGTGTTACGCTGTTTGAATTGGAACTTGAACCGGATGTCAAGGTCAGTCGGGTCAAATCTCTTGAAAATGACCTCGCAATGGCACTCTCTGCGCGTGGAATTCGTATTATTGCTCCGATTCCCGGCAAGAATGCAGTTGGTGTCGAAATTCCAAATGGAAAACCAAAAACTGTTTGGTTGCGTTCAGTGCTTCAAGTCGAAAAATTCAAAAACAGCACGATGATGCTGCCGATTGTTCTCGGCAAAACCATAGCTAATGAAGTCTATATCGCTGATTTGGCCACGATGCCCCATCTTCTTATTGCTGGAGCGACCGGAGCTGGAAAGTCAGTCTGTATCAATGTCATTATTTCCAGTCTGCTCTACGCCTGCAGCCCCGACAAGGTCAAGTTTGTCATGATCGATCCAAAAAGGGTTGAACTTTTTCAATACCAGCACCTGAAAAACCATTTTCTTATGCGGTTTCCAGGTATTGACGAACAGATTATCACCGATCCTCAAAAAGCAGTGTATGCACTGAAGTGTGTCGTCAAAGAAATGGAAGTTCGTTATGAAACCCTTGAAAAAGTCGGAGTCCGCAATATCGGTGACCATAACCGCCGTTTACCGGAAGAAGCTCTTCCCTATATTGTAGTGGTTATTGATGAACTTGCTGATCTCATGATTACCGCCGGGCGTGAGGTTGAAGAACCAATCATCAGGATTGCCCAGCTTGCTCGAGCAGTAGGTATTCATCTTATTGTCGCAACCCAGCGACCTTCGGTTGATGTCATTACCGGCATTATCAAGGCCAACTTTCCGGCCCGAATTGCTTTTCAGGTTGCAAGCCGAGTTGATTCTCGAACTATTCTTGATGTTTCCGGAGCTGAACAACTTCTTGGTAATGGTGATATGCTCTATCAGCCATCAAACCAGCCGAAATCGATGCGTATTCAGGGCCCTTATGTTTCATCTGGCGAGGTCGAAGAGATTACATCGTTTATCGGTTCACAGAATGCCCTGAAAAATATGTATGTGCTTCCAGCTCCGGATGTGCAGAAAGGTAATGGTGCCCAATCCGGATATCAGGAAAAAGACGGTAGAGATAGTATGTTTGAGGAAGCGGCAAGGCTTGTGGTAACGCATCAACAGGCCAGTGTCTCTCTTTTGCAAAGGCGACTTCGTCTGGGATTCAGTCGGGCAGGAAGGGTAATGGACCAGCTTGAATTTAACGGCATTGTCAGTGAGGCTGACGGCAGCAGAGCAAGAGAAGTCCTCATTAACAATGAGGACTCACTTGAACTTTTATTGAGGAATCTTGACTGATAAAGTTGGTTGTTAAACCGACTCAACACGTACAATTTCCGGATTTGCCTTTTTGATCGCCTGCTCTACCCCTGCACGCAAGGTAAGAGTGCTCATCGGACATGAACCGCATGCTCCAAGCAGTTTTACATCAACAACGAAATCCTTTGAAATTCCTACCAGCTGACAGTCTCCACCGTCTACCTGAAGATAAGGTCGAACGGTTTCAAGTGCTGCAATAACCCGGTCGTAAATCGCATCGCTCTTTGGTAGATAATCCTTACTGGTACTCATGGTATAATTGGTTTACAATGATTGAAAATGATGTTTCGTGCATTACTCTTTGAGACCTAATATCAAACCTCTCGCGCAAAAAAACAATATCAAAGTTATGATAGTTCCTCTGCAGGTGCGGCATTTGTTATGGAAACCATGCGTGCAACCTCTCCTGATGCCCTGTCGATAGCTTGCGATGTTGCAGAATCTGGGTGGCCAAGCACATAAGGGGTTCCATTGTCGCCTCCTTCGCGCACAGCCCTGTCGATCGGGATTGCTCCAAGGAATGGCAGTCCATGGGTTTTGGCAAATATTTCTCCTCCATGGTGTCCAAAAATATAGTCTTTGGTCCCATCCGGAAGTTCGTAATAACTCATGTTTTCCACCAGTCCGAGGATAGGGACTTTAACCTTGCGGAACATGCTGACTGCTTTTGAAACATCGGCAAGGGCAATGTCCTGCGGCGTTGTAACAATAACTGCACCGCTTAAGGGAATTGTCTGGGCAATGGTGATCTGAATATCACCGGTACCTGGAGGAAAATCAAAAATCAGGTAATCAAGGTCTTTCCAATCAACTTCAGTGATAAACTGCTTGATAGCGCTCGAAGCCATGGGTCCACGCCAGATAAGTGCGGTATCGGATTCAACGAGAAACCCGATCGACATCAGTTTTACGCCATACTTTTCAAGCGGAACAATATTTTTCCCTGACATTTCCGGCTTTGCATTCTGCATACCAAACATGGTTGGTATGCTTGGGCCGTAAAGGTCAGCATCAATCAAACCGACTTTAGCACCGGTTTTTGCAAGACTGACGGCAAGGTTTACTGAAAAAGTCGATTTCCCTACGCCACCTTTTCCTGATGCTACGGCAATAATATTTTTTACCTCTTTCAACGGACGTTCATGGTTGCAGTGATGATGGCCGCAGGATGAGGTTACTTTTGATGTCATGTTTACCTCTATGGCAGCTGCCTCGGGCACCTGGCTTTTGACCGCCTCAATACAAGATTGTTTGATCTGCTCTTTCATTGGACATGCCGGCGTGGTAAGCACCACGGTAAACGACACATTGTTGTCGCTGTCAATATTGATATCTTCAACCATAGCGAGAGTGACAAGGTCTTTCTTCAGGTCAGGCTCCTGAACGGAGCTCAGCGCTTCTATGATTTGCGCTTCCGTTACTGTTGACATACGATTCATTGGTTTTTTTATGTTACTGTAAAATAAAGGCCTATCTGGCTTTGTTATTCCACGCAGACTTTATTTCTGCATAAAACGCATCGAAATTGGAACTCCCTCAAGGCTGAAATGTTCCCGCAGTTTATTTTCAAGAAACTTTCTGAAATTGTTCTGTACAAGGAGAGGGTCATTGCAGAAAAAAGCAAATACTGGCCATGCGGCATTGATTTGCGTCATGTACTTTATTTTCAGTTCTTTACCCGATTTTGTTGAAACATGTGTTTGTGAAAGCGCTTCTTCAAGGAATTTGTTGAGTACGCTGGTACTGATTTTACGCGACCGGTTACGGCTGATTTCCTGGGCTGCGTCAATTGCCCGATAAAGATTTTTTTTGGTCAGTGCCGAAATGAAGAGGACCGGAACATAGGAAAGGTTACCCATGTTTAATCGCAGGTTCTCCTCATAAATCTTACTTGTTTTAGAATCCTTTTCGATCAGATCCCATTTGTTGATTAAAAGCAGTGCTCCTTTTTTTCGCTCAACAGCCATATTGATGATTTTCATATCCTGCTTTTCAATGCCTGGAGCCGCATCCAGCATCACCAGGGCAACACCGCATCGCTCAATGGCTTTTTCTGTTCTCAACGAACTGTAATACTCAATGCCAGCATCGATTTTCGTACGTTTCCTTAATCCTGCGGTATCGATCAGAATAAATTCCTGCTGATTGCGTGTAAAGCGGCTGTCAATCGCGTCTCGCGTTGTGCCGGGGATGTTCGATACAATCAGTCGGTTCGAACCGAGAAGTGCATTAACAAAACTCGATTTTCCTACATTAGGTCTTCCGACTACTGCAAGTTTGATTGCAGCATCCTCTTCGTTGAGCGAGTTATCCTGCGGAGGCAGTGATTCGAGAATGTCATCAAGCATATCGGCAACACCACTCCCATCCTTTGCGGATATAAAGTAAGGTTTCGTGAATCCGGTGCTTATAAATGATTCGGCATCAAGGGTGAGTTGTGGTGTTTCAACCTTGTTGACTGCAAAAAACAGCTGTTTATGCTGGAATGTCCGTTGAAGCAGCCTTGCGAGTTCAAGATCTTCATAAGCAAGACCGGCACGGGCATCGGTTAAAAAAATAACAATATCAGCGTCCCGGATGGCCTGCAGCGTCTGCTCGAGCATCGCCATACTGATAATATCTCCATCCGCGTTATAGCCGCCTGTATCCATCAGCAGGAACTGTTTACCCTGCCATTCACCCTCTGAGATGTGTCGGTCTCGTGTAACGCCGGGTGTACTGTCGACGATGGCGCTTTTCTGGCGCAGAATTCTATTGAATAAGGTAGATTTACCGACGTTTGGTCGGCCAACCAAAGCAATTAAAGGCTTCATAAGAACAAATATCAGACTAGGTAAAAAAAGCTGTAACGAACTCCCTTGGAATTCCTGATTAGATATAAGGTATAATTTGTAGAATTAAGTGGAATAATTTACATTGATGAACTTTATTTTTCGGAAAAGTCCAGTTTAATCTATAGTAAGAGCATGAGCAAGACGTTAAGTTTCAAAACATATTCGGCAAAGCCGGCAGAAGTCGATCGCAAGTGGTATGTCATTGATGCCGACGGTCAGGTATTAGGAAGAATGGCTTCAGAGATTGCAAAAGTCCTTAGAGGTAAGCATAAACCGCAGTTTACTCCACATATCGATACCGGTGATTTTATTGTCGTAACCAATGCAGAAAAAGTTGCATTGACTGGCAAAAAGGAAGAACAGAAAAGCTACTTTTCGCACTCTCATTACCCTGGTGGCGTCAAAATTGATCATGTCAAGGACCTTCTGAAGAAAAAACCTGAACGAGTTATTGAAAATGCTGTTTGGGGTATGCTGCCACACAACAATCTTGGTCGTCAGCTTTTCAGAAAGCTCAAGGTTTACACAGGTTCAGAGCATCCTCATGCTTCGCAGTCTCCTGTTGAAATGAAAGTCAACTAAACAATAAAGAATTGGGAATGAAAGAGGTTATCGATACAGTAGGTCGCCGTAAAACCTCGGTGGCTCGAGCGTTTATGACTCCGGGAAAAGGCCGGATTATTATCAATAAGTTGCCGGTTGAAGAGTATTTCAAAGACGAATTCAAGCGCCAGCAGGCTCTCAGGCCTCTCGTACTTACCGAAAAAACAGAAGAGTTCGATATCAAGGTCAACGTTCAGGGCGGAGGCGTCAGCGGTCAGTCCGGTGCAGTCAGTCTTGCTATTGCCCGTGCTCTTACTGAATTCGACGAAGCAGCCCGTGCGGTACTGAAAACAGAAAAGCTTCTGACCAGAGATCCCCGTATGGTTGAACGGAAAAAATTCGGACGCAAAAAAGCCCGCAAACGTTTCCAGTTCTCAAAACGTTAATACCGTATTATCTCGTTTTATTGTATCTCAGTACACAACTTCGCATACCATGTTATTCTGGGCATGAGTTCAGATGAAGCTTTTTGGAAGTGTCCGGCGTTCCGCGCCGGATACCGGAAAGTACACGCATGGTAGAGGAATAACTAAATCACAAAAACACAGCTATGTCACATTTTCAGCTTGAAGAAATGCTCCGCGCAGGAGTCCACTTTGGTCATCTCGCACGTCGCTGGTGTCCAAAGATGAAGCCGTACATTTTCATGGAAAAAAACGGCGTTCACATTATCGATCTGCAGAAAACTGTCGTACTTGCCGATGAGGCATTGAAGGCACTTGAAGCAATCGCTCAAACCGGCAGGGAAGTCATGTTTGTCGGTACCAAGAAACAGGCGAAGCTCATTATTTCGGAAGAAGCAGAACGTGCAGGTATGCCTTATGTCTGTGAACGTTGGCTCGGTGGTATGCTTACCAATTTCCAGACTATCCGTCAGAGCATCAGACGCATGAACTCCATCGATAGAATGGCAACCGATGGCACCTTCGATATGATCACCAAAAAAGAAAGACTCATGCTTGCCCGTGAAAAGGAAAAGCTGATGAGGATTCTCGGTGGTATTGCCACCATGACAAGGCTTCCAGCTGCATTGTTCATCGTTGATATTAAGAAAGAACATATTGCCATCAAGGAGGCCCGTTCCCTTGGTATTCCAATTTTCGCAATGGTTGATACCAACTGCGATCCTGAACTGGTTGATTATGTCATTCCAGCAAACGACGATGCTATCCGCTCTATCAAGTTAATGGTTACAGCCGTTGCTGAT